>CAZADK010000075.1:0-7087 GCA_964483855.1 uncultured Rhodoferax sp. | reverse complement strand
GGAAAGGTCGCGTGGCGCTGGGCACCACTGAGGGCCAGGATACGCAGCTTGCCGGCCTTGTGGTATTCGGCGAACTCGGCCGGCGTGTCGAAGCCGATCGGAATCTGCCCGCCCAGCAGGTTGGTGACCATGGGTGCGCCGCCCTGGAAGGCGACATGGGTCAGCTTCATCTTGGCGGCGCCAGCCAGCATTTCACCCATGAAGTGGGGCATGGAGCCGGCTGCCGGTGAGCCGAAGTTGGCCTTGCCGGGGTTGGCCTGAAACCAGGTGATCAGCTCTTTCATGTCCTTGGCTGGCGTGCCCGGACCGGCAGCGAGTGCCAACGGAAAGGTGACGGCATTGCCGATCGGCGTGAAGTCCTTCGTCGTGTCGTACTTGATGCTCTTGAATACCATCGGCTGCACCACCATCACGGCAAACGGCACCACCATCACGGTGTTGCCGTCGGGCGCCGCGTCCTTGACCAACTGCGCCGCGATGCGGCCGCCGGCGCCGGGTTTGTTCTCGACCAGCACCGGCACGCCCAGCGTGTCCTTCATCTTGTCGGCCAGCAGCCGGGCCGTGGTGTCGGCGGAGCCACCCGGCGGGAAACCGACAACCAGCCGGACCGTGCCGGTCTGCGCCATGGCGAGCGGCCCCAGGCCCAGGGCAAGGGCCAGTCCGAGAACGGTTCTGCGCAGCGGGTTCAGCTCGGTCATGGGTTTGTCTCCAGCAGTTGGGGTGGTCGGGTCGCAGCAGTGTAGCGCCGCGCGCCGAAGTGTCCACGATGCGCCCCAGCTATTGGCCCAGGGCGGTCGTGTCAACGGCCGTTCTGTTGCTGCTGCTGAGGCTGGCGACCTTGTCGGCCGGCATGGGCTTCGGCGAATCGGCACTGATCTCCGGTGGTGTGCGCAGTGCCGATGTGCGGGCAGACAGCGAGGTCGAGTGTTACCGACTGGGCACGGACGCGTTTGCCGGGTTGGAACATGAATGCCCCAGCCTGATGATCCGCCTGAAGCACAACCTGCTGGTGAGCATGGCCGATACGTCCGCGCGGCCCACGGCGGAGGTGGCGGCACTGGAAGGCTGAGGTTGTGCCTGTGCGTTGTTCATAATAGGGTGTTGGCACGGTAGCGCGCAATCCGGCGCGCGAGCCTTCACCTTCGAGCAAGGTCGACCCAGGAGCAGACACCACATGACTTATTTGCGACTCGTTCTGGCGGTATGCATGCTCGGCCTGCTGGCTGCATGCGGCACTCCGTATGCCACCGTGTCCGGCAGCAGCCAGGGTGAACCGGTGATGCTGCTGGGCCATGACCCGACGGCCTATTTCACCCAGGGTGCGCCGGTACGCGGCAAGCCGGAGTACAAAGTCAGCTATCCGGACCGCACCTATTACTTCGCCAGCGCGGAAAGCCGCGAGTTGTTTCGTGGCAGCCCCTGGAAGTACGAGCCGCAGTATGGCGGTTTCTGTTCCAGTGGCGCGGCGTACGGGCTCAAGCTGGGCAGCGATCCGACGGCCTGGCAAATCTACGACGGCCGCCTGTTCATCTTCGGCGACAACCTGGGCAAGACAGCCTGGCAGCTCGATCCGGCCTGGAATGTCAAACAAGCCGACGCCCTGTGGCCGGAGTCGCGCCGGCATGGTTGGCGATACCAGTCGCTCATGCGTTATGCCGACAAGGTGCCGCACTACAAAACCGGCGCCGAGATCCGCCAGGAATGGCAGCAGAAGAACCCCGGCCAGGAGTGGCCGGTCTACGACGCCGGCGGCATGGTGACCAACCTGTTCTTCAAGCCGCCGGGATGGCGCGCCGCCGAGGGCTTCGGCCAACCGGCGCTGGGTTATCCCAACTAGGGTTCTTCCAGGGCCCGCCTACCCGGGCCAACCACGGCCTGCGGCGTGGGCGGGGCGCCGTTTGTCGGGTCAGTCGCGGGCGGCGTCCTGCCGGGGTTCAACGCGTGATGTCGTTCAGCGACCAGTCGTAATGGAGGTAGCGCACCCGGACCGGGCCGGCTCGCAGTGCCGCCCGGTCGGCCGGCTTGCTCGCCAGCTGGTCGGCATACAGCGCGAGCAACTTGTCGATGCTGCCGACGCCGCGGTGGCCCTTCTGGAAATCTTCCTGGAACCATTTGAAGATCTCGCTGATTTCGGCGCGACCGTCGTCGAACCGGTTGCGCGTGCGGTCGGCCATGAAGCGGGTCATGCCGTCATCGAGCTGGGCATCGAGCTTTGCCGCGACGAACGCCTCCGGGCGCAGCGCCGGGCAGCCGATCGAGGCGCAGTTTACCGCTGCGTGCACGCGCCAGTCCTTGTAGGTCGGTCGTAACTGTTCGTGTTCGATCCAGTCCAGGTGGCGCTGCTCGCCGAGCAGCCGGAAGAACTTCTTCTTCCACGGGCTCTGGAGCAGGCTGCCCAGTTCCTTGATCGACTTGAGGTTTGGGTATTGCGTGAGGATCAGCTCGACCGTGAAGCCGTTGTAGGCGTTGATCAGGAACGTCATCTTCTGGTCGCGCGAGAAGCCGGCGAACTGGGCCGGCGTCAGCGCCGACCACGCCGCGAGCACCTGTTGCAGGGCCGGCCGGTCGGCCGCAAAACCCTTGTAGTCGATTCGGGTTTGCTTGTCGTCGGGCAACCAGCGCACGTGTTTCTTCAGCAGCGCGTCCCAGGCGGCATAACCGTGGTCGAACTCGTCGCCGCCCGCCTGGGCATGCACTGCCAGCGATGGCAACGCCAGCGCGATTGCAGCCGCGGTCAGAAAAAGTCGTCGCTTGCACATGTCTCAGCCCCGTTTCCAGTCGTGGTACCTGCGCACCCACTCCAGCAGCCGCTTGGGCTGGTGTGCGCGCTTCCATTCTCCCGCAGCGTATTTGTTGGCCTCCGACCAGGTCGGATAGATGTGGATGGTACCCAGGATCTTGTTCATGCCCAGGCCGTGTTTCATCGCCAGCACGTATTCGGCCAGCAGGTCGCCGGCATGGGAGCCGACGATGGTCACGCCCAGGATGGTGTCCTTGCCTGGCACCGTGAGGACCTTGACGAAGCCATGGGCCTCGCTGTCGGCAATGGCGCGGTCCAGATCGTCGATGCCATAACGGACCACCTCGTATGCGATGCCCTGGTCCTTGGCGTCCTGCTCGTTCAGACCGACCCGCGCAACCTCCGGGTCGATGAAGGTCGCCCACGGAATCACCGAATAGTCGGCCTTGAAGCGCTTGAAATCGCCAAACAACGCATTGACTGCCGCGTACCAGGCCTGGTGGGAGGCTGTGTGCGTGAACTGGTAGGGCCCGGCGACGTCGCCGGCGGCATAGATGTTGGGATACAGCGTTTGCAGGTATTCATTGGTGTCCACAGTCTTGTGCGTGCCGATGCCCAGTTCCTCGAGCCCGTAGCCGGTGAGCCGCGCGGTGCGGCCGACCGCCACGATCAAGGCGTCGAACTCCAGGCGGACTTCCTTCTGGTCGTGTTCGACGACGATGGCACGGATGTCGCCGTCCTTCGCGCAGCGCAGCGCCTTGTGCGAGACCATCACCTGTACGCCGTCGGACTGCAGTGCCTGGCGTGCGAACTCCGAGACCTCCGGGTCCTCGCGCATCATGATGCGCGTTGCCATCTCGACCTGCCACACTTGCGCGCCGAGTCGCGCCAGCGCCTGTGACAACTCGCAACCGATCGGGCCGCCACCGAGCACCACGATACGTCGCGGCATCTCGTCCATCCGCGCGAACGCATCCCACATCGTGTCGCTGGTCAGGTAACCAACTTCGTCCAGGCCTGGCAGCGGCGGAACGAAAGGGCGTGCACCGGCCGCGATGACGATGTTGCGGGTCGTCAACCGGGAGGTGCTGCCGTCGTGGGCCCGGATCTCGACCGTCCAGGGGTTGACGATGCTCGCATGGCCCAGCCTGACATCCACGCCCAGATCGGTATATCGCTCGACGCTGTCATGCGGCGCGATGTCGGCGATCACGTTGTGGATACGTGCCATGACCTGCTTGAAGCTGAACGTGGCTGTCGCGCTGGAGAATCCGTAGCGCTCGGCGTGGCGGATCTGGTGCTGCAGCTTGGCGGTGCGGATCAGCGCCTTGCTCGGCACGCAGCCGAAGTTCAGGCAATCACCACCCATCTTGTGCGACTCGACCAACGTGACCCGGGCCTTGACGGCAGCGCCGATCAGCGAGGCGACAAGGCCGCCCGCACCGGCGCCGATGACGACCAGGTTGCGGTCGAAGCGGGCAGGGCGCACTGCGTTCCAGCGCGCGAACACCTTGCGCCGCCGTGCGATATCGACAATCTTGCGAGCGACCAGCGGAAAGATGCCAAGCAGCACGAAGGCGCCGATCAACCGGGGCGAGAGGATAGACGACAACGAGTCTATCTTGGCCAGTTCAGTGCCGGCATAGACAAAGGCCACCGTCCCCGCCAGCATGCCAACCTGGCTGACCCAGTAGAAGGTCCAGGTCTTCATCCGGCTCAGGCCCATCACCAGGTTCAGGATGAAGAACGGAATCGCCGGAATCAGCCGCAGCGTGAAAAGGTAGAAGGCGCCCTCGCGGTCAATGCCCTTGTTGACCTCGGCCAGGCGTCGGCCGAAGCGCGCCTCGATGCTGTCGCGCAGCAGATACCGCGCCACCAGCATGGCCAGCGTGGCGCCCAGTGTCGACGCGAAGGACACGACGATCGTGCCCCAGACCAGCCCGAAACTGGCGCCGGCAGCCAGCGTCATGATGGCCGCACCGGGCAGGGAAAGAGCCGTGACCACGACGTAGATCGCGAAAAACAGCAGCGTGACCAGCAGCGGCCGGGCCTCGTACAGCGACGCGATCCGGGCCTGGCTTTGCCGGACGTATTCCAGACTGAAAAATCGCCCGAGGTCGAGCGCGAAGAACGCAACGGCTGTACCGACTAGGAGCAACAGGACGACGATTTTTTTCGGACTCAAAGCTTCGGCCCCGTTATTGGTTTTGTATGCGGCATCTGGATCGGTTCCAGGGTTCGTGTGATGCAGTCGCCGGGTGTGTCGGATTCTTACATTTTGCGACCGGTTCAAGTTTGCGACTGTTGGCCCGTTTGGCAAGCGGCGACCTGCCCTGCGTCAGCCGGCATTCCGTGCTCGCTGCGGCCACGGCGCCAGCGCTGCCAAGCGGTGCTGCGGTTCAAGGCAGCAACACGATGTCGCCCAGATAGCCCAGGCTGCTGCCGCCCGTGTTGTCGGCGTCGGCTCCGACTGCCAGCGCCAACAGCGCCGGCAATACCCGGGTTTCGTCACCGAACGCGCGCAGAAAGTCTTCGCCCAATGCGCGCTCCACGATGACCCACTGGCCGGGTCGCGGCGGACCGGAGCTGGCGACCACGTACCGTACCCGGGCACTGAAAACATTGGGCACGATGCTGCCCAACGGCAACAGGCGGTCCCAGACGTAACACAACGTGGCGGTGGGCAGCGGCTCGCCGGACAAGGCTCTTGCCATGCGCAGCTTGGCCTGCTCGCCGAACGACAGTCCGTCCAGGGCCATGTCGAACATGGCGCAGACCTTGAGCGGCGTGTCGTCGCCTTGCTTGCGCAGCAGGTCGGATGCTGGCAGGCCGCGTTCGAGTTGCCAGCGCCAGCGCAGCCGTGTCTGGGTCGCAATCGCCGCAGAGTCGGTATCAAGCACCAGATTGCCGTAGGAACCGTCGGCCTGCATGCGCAACACGGAGCCGCCGTCGCCGCGGGACTCGATGTCGAAGCGGGTCATTGGCAACTTCTGACCTGGCAGCCCGACCTGGCGCCACGGTGCCGCCACCGGGCCGGCCGACATGCGGGAAAAGCTGGCCTGCGCCAGCCGAGTGGCCGTCTGCGCGGCGTCGGCACCTGCCAGCGCGCCAGCCGGCATGTTGAGCACCAGCAGCCCGACTGCCGTGACCAGGCAACGAGCGCGGTATTTCATGCCGTGGCGATGCAGTGGCAGATGGTCTGGGTTGGCATGGAGCTTGTTCGCGGGAGATCGACAAGCTGCATGGTAAGGCGACCGCGCAAAGGCAGTCCGCGCCCGGAGTTTGGCCCTGACTTTGGCGGGCTCTTCGGGGCTGGGCATGCCAACGGTGCGCACATCAAAAAGGGGCTGCCCGGCCCAGCGTCGGACAGCCCCGGGTCTCTACCCGTCGCCGTATCTCAGGCGCGGTCCTTCGGCTTCACGAACCATTCGTCCCGAGCGCTGGCGGTCCAGGCGTCGACCTGCCTTTCGGCTTCGTCCTTGGCAACGCCATAACGCTCCTGCACTTTGCCGGCCAGTTGTTCGCGCCGCCCGGCGATGACGTCGAGGTCGTCGTCCGTGAGTTTGCCCCACTGGGTCTTGGCCTTGCCAGTGAGTTGTTTCCAGTTCCCTTCAATGCGATCCCAATTCATGGTGTCCTCCATGTGTAGAGATGGTTGTGTGCGGCCAGACGGCCGCGTGCGAGATGGCGGCGGTCGTGCGGACCGCCGCACCGTGCCCTGCCGCTGCTACTGCGCGAGCCAGTCCTTGAGTTCGTCGGCGTGCTCTTGTTCGTCGCTGAGAATGTCCTCGAGCAGGCGCCGGGTGGTGGAATCCTTGTCGCCGATCATCGTGATCATCTGGCTGTAGGACTCGACCGCGACTCGTTCGGCGACCAGGTTGGCGCGGATCATCGCCGTGAGGTCCTTCGAATCGTCGTACGCTGCGTGGCTGCGACGGCTGAGCGAGTCGGGCGAGAAGTCGGGTTCGCCGCCGAGCTGCACGATTCGTTTCGCCAGACGGTCGGCATGTGCCGCCTCTTCGTTGGCGTGGACCATGAACTCCTCGGCAATCTTGGGCGAAGCCAGTCCGTCGGCGGTGAAGTGGTGGCGTTTGTAGCGCAACACGCACAGCAACTCGGTGGCCAGCGCATCGTTGAGCAGCCGGATGATGTCTTCGCGCCAGGGGCCGTAATGCGGCGTGATCGCACCGTCATCGATGCTGCGGCGTGCCTGGTCGATGGCATCCTCGTTCAGCCGCATCTGCTGGTGTTCGCTGGCCTGTTCCGTATGCTTGTCTCTGGTGTTCATTGCGTTGCTTCCTTGTGGGTGGTGGTGAGGACGACCCCGCAGGGGTCGCAGCGTTCGAT
>CAZADK010000074.1:0-11568 GCA_964483855.1 uncultured Rhodoferax sp. | reverse complement strand
CTGACGGCCCCCTCGGGGGGCAGCGAACGCAGTGAGCGTGGGGGCCACATGTCAGCCGCCCGGCCGCTCCGAAGGCACTGACGTGACCCGCCGTGCGGGTGCTTGGAGGTGGCATCGACGGTTCAGGCGAGCTGGCGCAATTCGCGCATCGCCACCGACACCGGCGCCAGGTCCGCCGCCTGGGTCGCCACCATCGACAGCAGGTTGTTGAGCCGGCGGATGGCCGCGCCGTGGCGTTGCCGCCAGTCGGCAATGTCCTCCTTGCGCGACAGCAAGCCCAGCGTGATCTGGCTGGCGATGGAGTAGACGTCGTCACGCGCGCTGCCGCGGGCCTGGGTCTGCCACAGGGTTTCGGTGGGTAGCCGGTTGATCTCGGTGCGCCAGGCGGTCAAGCGGAGTTCGGCATCGACATCGAAATAGGTGCGCGCCGCAGTCTCCAGTGTCGTGTCCGCGCTCTGGGCCAGGTTGACCAGGTCCAGCGCCGGGAAGATGAACTCCAGCGCGCTGAGGTCCTGGGCCAGTGCCGGCTCCACGCCAGCCTCGCACAAGGTGTCCGATGCCGCCTGCCAGCTCGCACGCCCACCATCGGGCAGCCAGTCCTGCAACTGGGCTCGCATGGCGGCGGCGCCAGGCTGGTACCGGCTGATGAGGCCCGGCAGGTCGGTGTTGTCCGAACGCGCGCGCATCATCCAGCGCGATGCGCGCTGTGCGATCGCGGTCAGCTTGCTGAGCAGGTCCAGTTGCAGCCGCGCCTGCACCTTGTAATCCAGCGCGTCGATCTGGTCCCACAGCCGCTCGAGATCGAATACCTCTCGCGCCAGTGTGAAGGCGCGCACGACGTCCGCTGCCGTAGCCACCGATTCAGCCGCCAGGTAGTTGACAAAGGTCGCGCCGGTGCGGTTGAGCACGGTGTTGGTGATGTAGGTCGCGATGATCTCGCGCTTGAGCGGATGGTTGTCCACCGCGCCGGGGAAACGTTCACTCAGCACCTTGGGGAAATAGGCCTGCAGCGAGCGGTTGAAGTACGGGTCGTCGGGCAGGTTGCTGGCCAGCAGTTCGTCGAACACCGACATCTTCGCGTAGGCCAGCACCACCGCGCCCTCGGGCGTGCTCAAGCCCTGCTTGCGCGCGCGGCGCTGCGCGATCTCCTGGTCGCTGGGCAGGAATTCGATGGCCCGGTTCAGCCGGCCTGCGCCCTCGAGCCACTGCATCAGGCGCTGCTGGCCGTCGAGCAGGTACAGCGGCCGGTGCGTGGCAATGTCGAGCGCCTGGGTCTGGTAGTAGTTGTCGTGCAGTACCAGCTGTGCGACCTCGTCGGTCATCGACGCGAGCAGTTCGTTGCGCTGCTTGAGCGTGAGGTCGCCGGACTCGACGATCTGGCCCAGCAGGACCTTGATGTTGACCTCATGGTCGGAGCAGTCGACACCGGCCGAGTTGTCGATCGCGTCGGTGTAGATACGCCCGCCAGCCTGCGCGAATTCGATCCGGCCGCGCTGGGTGGCACCCAGGTTGCCGCCCTCGGCTAACACCTTGCAGCGCAATTCGGCGCCATCGACCCGGAACGCGTCGCTGGATTTGTCGCCGACCTGGGCATGGGTTTCGTGGCTCGACTTGACATAGGTGCCGATGCCGCCGTTGTACAGCAGGTCCACCGGCGCCAGCAGGATGGCGCGCAACAGGTCACTCGGGGCCATCTCGGTGGCCTCGGTGCCGAGAAGGGCACGGGCCTGTGCGCTGAGCTTGATCGACTTGGCCGTGCGCGGGTAGACACCGCCGCCTTCCGATATCAGGCTCTTGTCGTAGTCGTCCCAGCTCGAGCGCGGCAGGTCGAACAGCCGCTTGCGCTCCTGCCAGGAGCGCTCGGCATCCGGCTCGGGGTCGATGAAGACATGCCGGTGGTCGAACGCGAGCTGCAGCCGGATCTTGCGCGACAGCAACATGCCGTTGCCAAACACGTCGCCGGACATGTCGCCGATGCCCGCCACGGTGAACTCGGTGGTCTGGGTATTGATGCCCATGGAGCGGAAATGCCGCTTGACCGACTCCCAGGCGCCGCGCGCGGTGATGCCCATCTTCTTGTGGTCGTAGCCGACCGAGCCGCCGGAAGCGAATGCATCGCCGAGCCAGAACCCGTAATCCTGCGACACCGCATTGGCGATGTCGGAGAACGTGGCCGTGCCCTTGTCTGCCGCCACCACCAGGTAGGGATCATCCTCGTCGTGGCGTACCACGTCGGGCGGAGGCACGACCGCACCCTTGACCACGTTGTCGGTGATGTCGAGCAATCCGGACAGGAACATGCGGTAGCAGGCGATGCCTTCGGCCATCAGCGCCTCCCGGTCGCCGGCTGCCGGCGGCTTCTTCAGCACGAAACCACCCTTGGATCCCACCGGCACGATCACGGTGTTCTTCACCTGCTGCGCCTTGACCAGCCCCAGGACCTCGGTGCGGAAATCCTCGCGCCGGTCGGACCAGCGCAGGCCGCCGCGCGCGACCTTGCCGCCGCGCAGGTGCACGCCTTCGAGCCTGGGCGAATAGACCCAGATCTCGAATGCCGGCTTGGGCTCGGGCACACCCGGAAGCTTGCGCGGCTTGAGCTTGAACGACAGGTAGGGCTTGGGTGCGCCGCAAGAGACCCGCTGCCAGGCATTGGTGCGGGCGGTGGCGCGGATGCTGGCGAAGAACTGGCGCAGGATGCGGTCGTCATCCAGGCTTGCGACCGCCGACAGGCTGTCCTCGAGCTGTCGCTCGAGCTCGGCCTGCCGTTGATCGCGGTCACCCGCGAGCTGCGGGTCGAACCGGGTCTGGAACAGGGCGATGATGTCCTGTGCGATAGCCGCGTTGCGGATCAAGGCATCTTCGATGTAGTTCTGGCTGAATGCGAAACCGAGCTGCTTGAAATAGCGGGTGTACGCGCGCAACACGCTGATTTGGCGAGCGTCGAGTTCGCTGACCAGCACCAGCTTGTTCAGGTTGTCGCTTTCCACTGCGCCGCACCACACCTGCGCGAACAGGGATTCGAAGCGCAGCTTGATTGCCGACAATTCGGTTTGCGCGGGCACCTGCAGGCCGATGTCGTGGATCCACAGATCTTCGCTGCCGATGTCGAAGGGGTGTTCGTCGAGCACGCGCGCCCCCATGTTCTCGAGCAGGGGGAGCGAATCGGACAGCGCCACTTTCGACCGGTTGTAGATCTTGAATCGCAGCAGCCCCGCCGGCGCGTTGAGCGGGCGATACAGCCGGACGATCAGCGGCTCCTCGGGTGTCAGGCCCACCAGCATGCCGGCGTCCTCGGCCGCCACCGCGGCGGAGAAGTGTTCCCGGTACGCAAGAGGGAAGGCGGCTGCGAATCGGTTGGCCAGCACGAGGCCCTGGCCTTCGCCGAGCGCGCGCAGTAGTTCGGCGGTGAAGTGGTCCTCCCAGCGCTGGGCGAGTTTCTCGACCCGCGCCTCGAGCGCCGCCAGGTTGACCGTTGTCGGAGCCCGTTTGCGGGCCCGGACCAGGTAATGGATGCGTGCCAGCGGACTGTCGGTGAGCATGGGCGTGAATTCGAGCGACTCGCCATCGAGCACGGCCATCAGCTCCTGGCCCACCTTGACCCGCAGTTCGGTGTTGTAGCGGTCGCGCGGCACGAATACCAGCGCCGACGTGAAGCGGCCGAACGGGTCGCGGCGCAGGAACAGCCGGGTGCGCTGGCGTTCCTGCAGCCGCAGGATGCCGATCGCGTGTTCGGCCAGCGTGTCGGTGTCGATCTGGAACAGCTCGTCGCGTGGGTAGACCTCCAGGATCGACTGCAGCGATTTGGCCGCATGGCTCTCGGGAACCACACCAGCGAGCGCCATCACCTGAACTGCACGCTGGCGCACCTGCGGAATCTCTTCGATCGAGACGGAGTAGGCGGTGGAGGTGTACAGGCCCAGGAACCGGGTCTCGCCGACCACCTGTCCCTGATCGTCGAATCGCTTGACGGCGATGTAGTCGAGCCAGGCCGGGCGGTGCACCGTGGAGCGGGTCATGGCCTTGATCACCAGCACCAGTTCGTCGGTGTCGATCAGGGCCACTGCTTCCGGTGGAAGATGGGTTTCGGTGGTGTTCGCCGGGCCGCGCAGGATGCCCAGGCCCGACTCGGGCCGCGCGATCAGCGACGCCTTGTCGCCATTGCGCTTGAGATCGTAGTCGCGCGTACCCAGGAAGGTGAAGTGACGGTCTTCGAGCCAGCGCAGGAAGGCGATGCCCTCGTGCTTGCTGGCGTCGGTCAGCGACGATCGGGCCGCCTCCTCGCAGACCTCGTTCAGCCGCGCCAGCATGGCCTGCCAGTCCTGCACCGAGTGGCGCACGTCGCCAAGCACCCGCTTGAATTCCAACGCCAGTGCATTGCGGTCGGCCTCGGGCACGATGCGGTCGCATTCGACGGTGATCAGCGACTCCACGGCGGCGGCCTTGCGACTGGCGCGGTCGGCTGGCACGCGCCGGATCTGCGTGGCCAGGCCGTTGTCGTCGCGGGTGACGGCCATCAGCGGGTGCACGATCCAGTGCGCGGTGCGACCGCTGCGGTTGACCGCCATCGTCACCGAGTCGACCAGGAACGGCATGTCGGCATGCACGATCTGGATCACGGTATGGTCGCTGACAAAGCCGTCCTCCGCCAGCGTTGGATTGAACACCCGGATGCGTGCCGTGTCGGGAGCCCGCGCCGCCTCGAGCAGCCGCCAGTGCGCGTGCGCGATGGCAAATAGGGTGGCGGGTCCGCGTGCCGCTGTTTCATGCGGGTCCGCGCTGTCGAAATAGGCCAGCACGAATTCGGACATCCGAGCGCCGGACGCACCGCTGTGGGCCTGGGTGTATTGCATCAGTTCGGCAAGAGCGCCAGTTGTCATGTCAGCTCCATTTGGCGTTGCCACGGAACGCAAAAAACGCACGCCGCGTCGGCCAAGGCTGCATTCTAGGGCGGCTGTTGTCGATGGGTCAGCCGGCCTGCGTGAGGTTGATGAAGCCTGCCGATTCCGGAAACGTCGATTTCATCCAGCCGTATTTCAGCGCCAACGCGTCCATCACCGGCACTGGCAGGGTTTCGATGGCACCGGCATTGGCGTCGGGCTGGTCGGCCAGCAGGCTGCCCAGATGCACGACGGCGGCGAGCGGCGTGATCGGCTTTTCTGCCAGGGGCGCGCACGCCAGCAGCAGCGCGTGCACGTAATTGGACGGGAAGTTCCACTGCCGCGCAAGTTCGGCCATGATTTCGCCCTCGTCGAAACCGACGGCGGCGCGCTCGCGCTGCCAGCGTTCGCCCGGGGCACACGGCGTCTTCTCGATCTCTGCCATGGCCTCGGGGCGGGCATGGCCGATGATCAATTCGCCCAGGCGCAGCATCAGGCCGACCAGCCACGCGTTGTGGCTGTCGACCGCGAGCCGGGCGTCGAGCCCGGTCGCAAGCCATTGGGCGTACCCGGCGCAGTCCGTGCTGTGGCGCCAGAACCCGGTGCTTTCGATGCCCTCGGGCATCGCGAATGCGTTGTGCAGGCATGCCGACAGGGCCATCGTCCGGATCCGGGACAGGCCCACCAGCTTGACCGCGTGTTCCAGGGTTTCGACCCTGCGCGGCAGTCCGAAGGCGGCGCTGTTGGCCAGCGCCAGCAATTTGGCGCTGAGCGTCGCATCGTGCGTAATGAGGGACTGGATCTTGTCAAGCGAGGTTCTGGGTTGGTCCAGCGTGTTGATCAGGGCCAGGCCCACTTCCGGCATGACCGGCAAGGCAACGGTCTTGAACAGATCGGCAATATCGGACATCGCGGCTCCTATAGGGTGCGGGCGCCGACGTTTTCGGCCCGTGCGCCATTCTGACCGATTCCCATGACGGCCCCGGTCTTGCCACAATAGGGTCTTTGTCGTCCGAGTCCCTGCCGCCATGGAATTTGCCAGCCGCCTTCACAATGTCGAGACCTCGGCCATCCGGGAACTGTTCAAGCTGCTGGGCAAACCCGGCATCATCAGTTTCGCCGGCGGTTTTCCCGACCCCGGCCTGTTCGATGCCGAGGGTATCCGCATGTCGGCCGATGCGGTCCTGTCGCAACATGCCGCAGCCGTGTTGCAGTACGGCGCGACCGAGGGTTATGGCCCGTTGCGCGAGGCGCTGCCGGTATTCATGGCGGCCAAGGGCGCGGTTGTGGCGCCGGACGGGTTGATCGTCACCACGGGCAGCCAGCAGGCGCTGGACCTGATCGGCAAGACCATGATCTCGCCCGGGGACAAGGTGATCGTCGAGGCGCCGACCTTCCTGGCCACGATCCAGTGTTTTCGCCTGTACGGAGCAGACCTGATCGGTGCGCCGATCGATGCCGATGGTGTCCGGGTCGACGTGCTGGAGCAACTCATCGAGCAACACAGGCCGCGGCTGGTCTACCTGATTCCGACGTTCGGCAATCCGAGTGGCGCGACGCTGAGCCTGGAGCGGCGCAGGCGGGTGCTCGAGATCGCCGCGCGCACCGGTACGCTGGTGGTCGAGGACGACCCCTATGGCGAACTGTATTTCGGCGCGCCGCCCCCGCCCAGTCTGCTGGCACTGAGCGACGAGGTTCCAGGCAGCCGGCCCTGGCTGGCGCACTGCGGCAGTTTCAGCAAGATCCTGAGCCCGGGCCTGCGGGTGGGCTGGTTGATTGCGCCGTCCGAGCTGCTGGCGCGCGCCACCATGTGCAAGCAGTTCAGCGACGCCCACACCAGCAACCTGAGCCAGGCCATCGCAGCGCATTACCTGAGCCTGGGCCGGCTGACTCCGACGCTCGATCGGGTGCGCAGCACCTATGCCGAGCGCGCGCGCGTGATGGCGCGCGGCCTGCGCCAGGAGCTCGGCGACGCGATCACTTTCAACGAGCCACAGGGCGGCATGTTTTTCTGGGCCCGCCTGACGCAAGGCCGCGATGCAGCCGCATTTGCCCGGCGCGCCATCGACAAGTTGGTGGCGTTCGTGCCCGGCGCGCCATTTTTTCCCCAGCAGCCTGACGCCTCCAGCCTGCGCCTGAGTTTTGCGACGGCGGACAACGCGAAGATTGCCGAAGGCATCACGCGCCTGGCGCAGGCACTGTAGACGACAGGCCATGATCGAACCCGGCACGCGCATGGCCAAGACCGAAGCGGGTCGCGACGAGGTCAGCCACCGCAGCCCGCGTCTATCGACGGTCGAGCGGCGGCTGCTGATTCTGTTGGATGGTCACAAGACCGTGAATGACCTGGGCGCTTTTGTCCGGGTGGGCGAACTCGAGCCTGCGCTGGATCGTCTGGTCGGGCTGGGTCTGGTCACGCCACAGGGCGATCCGGTGCCGCTTGCGCGAGCAGCCGCACCGGGCTTCTCGGCGCCCGCGCCATTGGAGCCTGAGCGGCCGGCCACCCATGTGCAGGCGTTTGAAGAGACACGTGCGCAGGTGGCGCGGTTCGTGCACAACCGGCTGGGCGAACCGGCCCAGCCGATCTGCGAGGCCATTGTCCGTTGTCGCAATCCGCAGGAGTTGCGTGCCTTGCTGCGAGGTATCGAGGTGTTCATCGGCCAGCGGCTGGACCCGGCGACGACGCAGGCGTTTGCGCGCCATTTCGGCAGTCTGCTGTTGTAGACCCGGCGGGGCCCACGGCTGGGGTGGCGGTGGTATTCTTGCCGCTCCGTGCCGTGATCGCTGCAGTCCCGGCTGGGGGTTTTTGTTCCCTGTAACCCATCACCAGGAGCCCAGTGCCATGATTCATGTGATCGCCGTCATCACCGCCAAACCAGGACAACGGTCGCGGTTGCTCGAGGCCTTTCGCGCCAACGTGCCAGCGGTGCTTGAGGAGGCCGGGTGCATCGAGTACGCGGCGGCCGTCGATCTCGACGATGGGCCTGCGTTCCAGGCTCGCTGCGGCGCGGACAGTTTCATGGTGATCGAGAAGTGGGCGGACCTGGACGCACTCCAGGCGCACGTGGCGGCGCCGCATATGGTTGCGTATGCGCAGCGGACCCGCGACTGGGTCGCGACGCGCGCAATCCATATCCTGCAACCGAGCTGAGATGGCCCCCAACCCTGGCTTCGCCAGGCCCCCCGAGGGGGTGCGAGGAAACTTGGGGCGGCCCGGCGTTTCCTCATGCGCCCCCACCCCTGGCTTCGCCAGGCCCCCCAAGGGGGTGCGAGGAAACTTGGGGCCGTGCCGGTGCCCCGAACGCGTGCGCAGGCAACGGTTGCACGGTGCCGATGAAACGGCGCAAAATAGCGCTTCATGCTTGGCCGGCCGAACGGCGCCCAGGGGTGAGGTCATTGCCATTGCCATAAAAGGGGAGCGACCATGGAACTGATCAAGCGGCTGTTCGGGGGCGCGGGCGAGACCGGGGGCGCGACCGGTCAGCCGGCGATGGTCCAGCCGGTGGACCCGACACAGGACTTTGCTGCCCTGTTGCCGACCCGGCGCGAGTTGCTGCGGGTGCGTACCCGCAACACCATGCGTTTGTCCGGTATTCCCGAAGGCTGGATCGAGCCGCAGGTACTGGGGGAGCTTGAAGGCGGGCGTACCTTCCTGCATCTGCGCCTGGTTGTGCGGCACTGGGATGAGCGCCTTTTTCGTTATGCGGTCGCGTTCCAGACCCGACTCATGACCGAAATCGAGCGCATCGATCCACAGGCACACGAGTGGCTGCTGAGCATCGTCTGGTGTTTCCCGCTCGACATGCTTTGTCCGTATCCTGAGTTGCCCGAGCCGTCCGCCTGGATGGATGCCAGGCCGGCGGAGCCCGAGCCTGATGATGTGCAATCCGATCTGGCGCAGTTGCTCGCGCTTCGCGATGCCGAGATGGCGCAGCCCCGCATGCGGGACTAGGATGAAGCCGCCCCCACGCTCACTGCGTTCGATGGGTTCGCTGCCCCCACAGGGGGTCGCAGCTACCTTCGGGACGGCCGGGCAGTACTGAAATGCCCCCGATTCAGACCGACAGCCTGCGCTGCATCGCCGTGCTGGGGCACGGTGCGGTGGGCAAGACGACGCTGGTGGAGGCCTTGCTCCACTCGGCAGGTGCGATCACCAGCCGCGGTTCGGTCGAGAAGGGCAACACGGTGTGCGATTTCGACGCCCAGGAAAAGGAACTGGGCCATTCGCTGCAGTCGGCGCTGGTGCGGTTCAGCTGGCAGCAGGCCGAGTTGCGGTTGATCGACACACCCGGCTTTCCCGACTTTGCGGGCCAGGCGATCAGCGCTCTGGCTGGTGTCGACACGGCGCTGGTGGTGGTCAATGCCCAGACCGGCATCGAGCCATCGACCGAACGCATGATGCGGCTGGCCCGCGAGCGTGGCCTGTGCCGCATGCTTGTCGTGAACAAGATCGATGCCGAGAACCTCGACCTGCCGGCTCTGGTGGCCAGCCTGCGCGAGCGCTTCGGCCAGGCCTGCATGGTGCTCGACCTGCCCAGCGCGGACCGCAGCGCGGTGGTCGAACTGCTCGATCACGACGACGGTGACAGTGATGTCGATTCGGTGCCCGACGCGCACCGCGCTCTGATCGACCAGATCGTCGAGGAGGACGAGAGCCTGCTCGCCCGTTACCTCGACGACGGCGCCGATCCCACACTCCAGGAATTGCATGCGCCGTTCGAGAAAGCGTTGCGCGACGGCCACCTGGTCCCCATCGTGTTCGTGTCGGCGCGAAGCGGCGCCGGTGTTCCCCAACTGCTCGATGTGCTGGCCCGGCTGGCACCCAACCCCACCGAAGGCAATCCGCCGCCGTTTTTCCGCGGTCAGCCTGGCGACAGGCAACGCGAACCGTTCCGGGCCGAGGCCGACCCCGACAAACATGTGCTGGCCCATGTGTTCAAGGTCATCAGCGACCCCTTCATCGGCAAGATGGGTGTGTTCCGGGTGCACCAGGGCACGGTGCGCAAGGACGCGCAGTTGTTCGTCGGTGATGGGCGGCGCGCGTTCAAGGTCAATCACCTGTACCAGCTGCACGGCAAGGACTACGTCGAGGTCGACGCGTTGGTTCCGGGCGACATCGGGGCGCTGGCCAAGGTTGATGACATCGTTTTCGACTGCGTCCTGCACGACTCCCACGAGGAGGACCATATCCATCTCGCGCCGATCGCATTTCCGAGGCCGATGCACGGGCTGGCGGTGCAGACCCGGCGCAAGGGCGACGAACAGCGATTGTTCGAGGTGCTGCACCGGTTCGAGGTCGAGGATCCGTGTTTCACCGTCGAGCGTCATCCGCAGACCAACGAGACCGTGCTGCGGGGCCTGGGCGAGATGCACTTGCGCGCCAAGCTCGCGCGCATGGCGCAGCAGTACAAGCTCGAACTCGATACCCGTCCCCCGCGCATTGCCTACCGCGAGACGATCACGACGGCGGCGCAAGGTCACTGCCGGCACAAGAAACAAAGTGGTGGAGCAGGGCAGTTCGGCGAGGTGTTCCTGGCCGTCGAGCCGCTGGCGCGGGGCGCTGGATTCGAGTTCGTGGACATTGTCAAGGGCGGCGCGATCCCCGGCGTGTTCATGCCGGCTGTCGAGAAGGGCGTGCGCCAGGCGCTGGACGAAGGCGTGATTGCCGGTTTCCCGCTGCAGGACATTCGGGTCACGGTGTACGACGGCAAATCGCACGCCGTCGACAGCAAGGAGATCGCCTTCGTGGCGGCCGGGCACAAGGCGGTGATCGCCGCGGTGCGCGCCGCCGGTCCGGTGGTGCTGGAGCCTGTGGTCGACATGGAGGTGGTGACGCCGCAGGCGGCCGTCGGCGACGTGACTGGCGACCTGGCCGGCAAGCGCGGACAGGTTACCGGTGCGCAGCCGCACGGAAGTGCCCAGATGGCGGTGACGGCCCAGGTGCCACTGGCCGAACTGGACGACTACCAGTCGCGGCTCAAGTCGTTGACCGGTGGCGAGGGGACGTACGCGATGGTACTCTCGCATTACGCCCCGGTGCCGGGCGCCACACAGCAGGATCTGGTGGCCCGGCATGCGAGCATGCGCAAGGACGAGGACTGATCGGGTCGCGGGCTGGTAAGGTTTGCGAGCGCGGCGCGACTGAAGGGTCAGCAGCCGACCATCGGTGGACGGCCGCCAGAAGGAGAATTCACCATGCGTACCCTGCTGCTGGCGCTCAGCTTGTGCCTGTCCACGTGGTTGTTGCCCCTCGGGCAGGCGCAGGCTGCCGAGAAACCGGTTTACACCGGGTTCTTCAGCAAGGTCGCCGTCGGCGGTTTCGACCCGGTGGCCTATTTCACCGACAACAAGCCGGTCAAGGGCGACGGTCGCTTTGCGATGACCTACAACGGCGCGCAATGGCATTTCACGTCGGCAGCCAACCGCGACCGTTTCGTCGCCGATCCCGGGCGGTATGCGCCGCAATACGGCGGCTACTGTGCCTGGGCAGTTTCCGAGGGTGGCACGGCGTCGGCCGACCCCATGCTGTGGAAGATCGTCGACGGCAAGTTGTACCTGAACTACGATGCAGGTGTGCAGAAAAAATGGGAAAGCGATATCCCCGGCCATATCGCCAAAGCCGACCGCAACTGGCCCGGCGTGCTGGCAAAGTGAGGCATCGCCATGAAATCCTCATGAGGAAACGCCGGGC
>CAZADK010000073.1:0-11570 GCA_964483855.1 uncultured Rhodoferax sp. | reverse complement strand
GCAGAACTTCAATGAGCAGGCCTGCATCCTGGCGTTGGGTGCCGCTTACAGCCTGTCGACCGGCCTGGGCGTGCACACCTTCGGCGCCATCACCGGTTTCGGCCTCCTGGTAGCGCTGGTCATGTGGCTGATCAAACGCTGGCACGCGCGCAATTGCGTCGAACACCGCGCCGAGGTCGAGCACCTGCTGAGCATCGCGCGCAACGACAAGGCACACGGCGGCTGACGCACGCGGCGTTCAACGCCGCATGCGCTGGAAATCCGATGGCGTCAGCGTTGCATCGGGCTCGGTGCGCTCGACCCGGTCACGTCCGAGCCGCTTGGCGTCGTACAAGGCCTTGTCGGCGGCGGCGTACAGGGATGCAACCGCGCCGTCCGCGCCACCAGGCAGGCAGCCGACACCGAAACTGGCCGTGACCGTGATCTGCAGATCACCGCCCACCGGTATCGGCGCCTGGTTCAACTGGAGTCTCAACTTGTTGGCCAGCGCAGCGGCGGCGTCGATATCGGTGCGCGGCAGCAGCACCATGAACTCCTCGCCGCCGATCCGCGCCACCAGGTCAGTGGTGCGCACCCCGTCCAGCAGCCCCTGCCCGACATGACACAGCACCTTGTCGCCAGCTGGGTGACCATACCGGTCGTTGATGGTCTTGAAATAGTCCAGGTCGATCACGATCGCGCTGGTGAAATCGGCATGGCGCTGCGCGCGCTTGAGTTCCTGCTCGGCCAGGCGCATGAATTCGCGACGATTATGCAAGCCCGTCAACGCATCGCGCGTGGCCAGCCAGACCAGTTCGTCCTGTTGTTTCTCCAGCGTGGCATTGCGCGCGGTGAGTTCGCGCTGCAGCAGCAGGTACTGGGTATTACGCCGCCACAGGCCCAGCGACAACACCAGGCCCAGCAAGGCGGCGCCGAAGCCATTCGCCCGGTTGGACAACAACACTGCGGGATCGGATTGGGTGAGCCCCATGCCGGCAAAGAACAGCGCGTATCCGATGGCAAACAACCAGGCCGTGGTGGCCGGCGGCAACAGGAACAACAAGCTGACCGACATGCATCCCAGCAGATACGGACTGATATTGGGCGTGACCCACTGGTCGAGCGATGTGAGCACGATGCTGAAGATCAGGAAACTCAGCGGCGCCACGAATTGCAGCGCCCGCACCGCCCCGTCGACCTGTGTGCGGCGCACGACCCGCCATGTCACCAGCAGCACCAGCACCAGGTAGGCTACGGTGCCGATGTAGACCTGCACCACAGCCCGCCACCAGTCCTGCCGCACCGGAGCGACCGGCGACGTGCCCAGCGCAAAACCCGCCAGCAGCAGCAGGTTCAGCGCCAGGAAAAGCGGTATCAGCCAGCGCAGGCGGCGCATGTTGTCCAGCGCGACCTCCTGCCCGACCCGCGCGTCCGCCTCGGCCATGGCCGTGAACCAGCGGGTGATACGGTCTGGCACGTCGATCATGGGCCGGGAGTATCGCAGGTCGTGGCTATCCTGCTGCTGCGCTGGCGATGAGTCCAATTGCTGTTACGCTCGTCGAAACCCATTCGCGAAGCGCGCCTCCAGGAGGCCGCGCCGGCAATACACATGACTTCGATCCACGATTTTTCCGTCTTGCAGATGGAGGAGCAGAAGACCGTATGCCGCGCTGTTTTTTGCTACGCTGGCGGCCAGGATGGCCGAATCTGACTTTTCAACACTGTTCGAGCTGTTGCCCATTGGCGCCTACCGATCAAGCGCCGAGGGGCGGCAGTTGCGCGCAAACCCGGCACTGGTGCACCTCAACGGTTACGCATCCGAGGGCGAGATGCTGGCATCGGTCAACGACATCGGGCGCGAATGGTATGTCGATCCGCAACGGCGGCTGATCTTCCTGGAGCTGATGGCGCGTGATGGAAGGGTCCTGAACTTCCGCTCCGAAATCTATCGCCACAAGACGCGCGAACCGATGTGGGTCTGCGAAAACGCGCATGCCGTGCGCAACCTGGATGGATCGATCCGGTATTTCGAAGGCACGGTCGAGGACATCACGGAGTCCAGGCGCGCCCGGATGGCGCTGCTCGCGAGCGAGCGGCGCTTTCGAGCCCTCACGGAGCGGGCACAGGTCATGACACTTGTCTGCGACCCGCTGGGCGGTGTGCTGTATGCGAGCAAGGCTTCGCTTGCCATGCTGGGCGTGGACGCGTCCGAGCTGCATGGCGCGAACATCTTCGACTGGATTCACCCCGACGATTCCCAGCGCGGCCGATATGAGTTTGCGCAAATCGAACGGGGAATCGGTACCGGCGTTGAGTCCATCCATCGCTTTCGGCATGGCGACGGATCCTGGCGCCATCTGGCTTCGCTGGCGACCGACTGCCGCGACGACGATGCGGTCGGCGGCATCGTGCTGAACTGCCGGGATGCGACCGAAAGCATGCGCGCCGAGGCGGCCGAATCGGCGCTGCGTGAGACCGAGGAGCGCTGGCGGCTGGCGCTGGAGGTGGCCGGTGACGGGGTCTGGGAGTTCGATCTCACGTCGAGCGTGGGCACGTTCTCGAAACGGTTCCGGGAAATGTACGGCTACAACGACGCCGACCTGGCCAGTTCCGGCCCGATGCTGACGCAACTGGCTCACCCGGCCGATCAGGCATCACGCAGGCGGGCGTTCGACGCTCACCTGAGCGGACAGACACCCCGCTATATCAGCGAACACCGCATGTTGTGCAAGGACGGCAGCTGGAAATGGGTTTTGTCGCGCGGCATGGTGATCCGGCGCGATGCGCAGGGACAGGCGCAGCGGGTGATAGGAACCCATGTCGACATCACGGCGCGCAAGACCGCCGAGGCTGAGCTGCGCAAACTGAACGCGCAACTGACCGAAAAATCCAACCTGCTGCAGTCCACCTTGAGCAGCATCAGCCAAGGCATCTTCATGATCGGCGTCGATGGCCGCGTCAGCACCTACAACTCGCGCGTATGCGATTTGCTCGACCTGCCGGCGAGCCTGATGGAGAGTCGACCGACGCTGCAAGAGATCACGCGTTTTCAAGCCGACCGCGGCGATTTCGGACCCCTTGCCGAGCTGGTCGATGCACACGCGCGTGACTACGTCACCGCAGCGGCAGCCAACAGGCAAGCTCCGCTGCCGATGCACTATCTGCGTCAAAGCCGCGCCGGCCGCTGGCTGGACGTTCAGACACAGGTCGTGCCGACCGGCGGCATGGTGCGCACGTTTTCCGACGTTACCGACTACGTGCAGGCAGAACACGCGCTCAAACGGCTGCATCTTCTGCTGGAAGCGACCCAGTCCATGGCCAAGATCGGCGGCTGGGAGGTGGACTTGCACGCGAACAAGGTATCGTGGACGAAGGAGGTATTCCAGATCCTCGAGGTGTCGCCGCAGGAGTATGTACCCACGACAGATACCACCATGCGCTTTTTCACGCCCGAGTCCGCGCGCAGGATCGCATGGGCGATCGAAGCGGCCGAAACGCACGGCGAGCCGCACGACATGGAGTTGGAGATGGTCACTGCCACGGGACGCCATATCTGGGTGCATTCCGTCAGCATGGTGACCCGCGAGAATGGTCAGACAGTCAAGCGCACATCGGTGATCCAGGACATCACCGAACGCAGGCAGATCGAAGCGGCGCTGCGCGACAACGAAGCGCGTTGGAAACTGGCGCTGGAAAGCGCCGGTGACGGGGTCTGGGATTGGGACATTGGCAACGACAAGGAGGTGTTTTCGCTCCGTTGCCTGGAGATGTACGGTTATGCGGAGGGCGAAATGCCGGACAGCGGCGACGCCTTCGATCACAAGACCCATCCTGAAGACCTGCCAGGCATGCTGCGGGCACGACAGGACCACTTCGACGGCAAGACCGCCAGCTATGTGAACGAACACCGCCTGCGCTGCAAGGACGGCAGTTGGAAGTGGATCCTGTCGCGCGGCATGGTGATCAGCCGCGATGCCAACGGCAAGCCGCTGCGCATGATCGGCACCCATACCGACATCACCGACCGCAAGAATGCCGAGGCGCTGGTCTGGCAGCAGGCCCATTTCGATCCGCTGACCGGTTTGCCGAACCGACGCATGCTACGTGACCGGCTGGCCCAGGAACTCAAGAAGACCGCGCGCGACGGCAAGCAACTCGCCATCCTGTTCGTGGACCTGGACCATTTCAAGGAGGTCAACGACACACTGGGCCACGATGCGGGCGACCAGTTGCTGATCGAGGCCGCGCGGCGGATCCGCGCATGCGTGCGTGATTCGGATACGGTCGCCCGCATGGGCGGCGACGAGTTCACGCTGGTGGTGCCCGACCTGCACACCGAGGCGCGACTGGACCGCATCCTGCACGACGTGTTGCAGGGCATGGCCACGCATTTCCAGATCGGCAACGAGCAGGTGTACATCACGGCCAGCATCGGCATCACCGTCTACCCGACCGACGGACAGGAGGTGGAGACACTGTTTCGCAATGCAGACCAGGCCCTGTACGTGGCCAAGGGCAGCGGCCGCAATCGCTTCAGCTATTTCACGCCCGCGCTGCAACAGGCTGCGCAGGCTCGGGTGCGCCTGGCCAACGACCTGCGCGCGGGCATCGCGCTGGGCCAGTTCCACCTGGTCTACCAACCGATCGTCTCGCTCGCCGACGGACAGATCACCAAGGCCGAGGCTTTGCTGCGCTGGAGCCATCCCACACGCGGTCCGGTGAGTCCGGCCGAGTTCATTCCGGTCGCCGAGGCCACCGGGCTGATCATCGAAATGGGTGAATGGGTGTTCCGGCAGGCCACCCGGCAGGCGGTACTGTGGCGCAAGCATCACCATCCGGACTTCCAGGTCAGCATCAACGAATCACCGGTGCAGTTCCATAACGACGCACAGCGACAGCAGCGCTGGGGCGCACACCTGGCCGAGATCGGCCTGCCCGGTGCTGGCATCGTGGTCGAGATCACCGAAGGCCTGCTGCTCGACACCGGCTCGGCCGTCTCCGAACAGTTGCAGCAATTGCACGCCTGCGGGATACAGGTGTCGCTGGACGACTTCGGTACCGGTTATTCGTCGCTCACCTACCTGCAGCGCTTCGACATCGACACAATCAAGATCGACCAGTCGTTCGTGCGCAACCTGACCCCAGGGGGCACCGAACTGGCGTTGTGCAAGGCCATCATCGTCATGGCGCATGAGCTGGGCATGCAGGTGATTGCCGAGGGAGTCGAGACGCGCGAGCAGATGGCCCTGCTCGTGTCGGCCGGCTGCGATTTCGGCCAGGGTTACCTGTTCGCCCGGCCGATGACGGCGGTGGACTTCGACCACTTCATCGACAACGCCAGCATCGATATCGGCGCGCTTGCGCAGCGCTGATCGATCAGCGCAGCACCAGGGCCTGATCAAGCACCTCGACCCAGTGCCGCACCGGTGTATCGGTACCGCTTTGCAGGTGGGTGATGCAGCCGATATTGGCCGACACGATGATGGTGGGTGCGCTCGCGCCCAGATGGCCCAGCTTGCGGTCGCGCAATTGCCGCGCGAGTGCCGGGTTGAGCACCGAATACGTGCCGGCGGAGCCGCAACACAGATGGGCCTCGCAGGCTGGCAACTGCAGGTCGAAGCCCAGGGCCCGCAGCTGCTGCTCGACAACACCGCGCAATTGCTGGCCATGCTGCAGCGTGCACGGCGGATGGAACACCAGTCGCGCAGCAGCCCCGCCCGCCGGCGCCGCCCGCGCGGTATCGACCCGACCGGCCAGCAGCCGCGCGAGTTCGGGCAGCAGTTCGCTCAGGTCGCGTGTCAGTGTGCTGACACGCGCAGCCTTGTCGGCATACAGCGGGTCATCGCGCAGGATGTGCCCGTACTCCTTGACCGTCACACCGCAACCCGAAGCGTTCATCACGATCGCCTCCACCGGGTCCTGCGCGGGATCGATGAACGGCCACCAGGCATCGATGTTGGCCCGCATCTGCTGCTTGCCGCCATCCTGATCATTGAGGTGGAATTTCACCGCACCACAACAACCTGCCTTTGGCGCGACCACGGCCTGGATGCCAGCGGCATCGAGCACCCGTTCGGTCGCGCGATTGATGTTGGGCATCATCGCCGGCTGCACGCAACCCGAGAGCATCAACATGCGGCGCGCATGGGTGCGTGTGGGCCGCTCGCCCGCGTGCTGGCGTGGCGGCACCTTGGCCCGCAGCGTAGCCGGCAGAAGTGGGCGCACCAGCTGCCCCAGGCGCATCGCCGGAGCGAACAGCGGCGACGGCAGGCCTTCCTTCAGGGCCCAGCGCAGCGCCTGTTCCGTGGCGGGACGCGGCACCTTGGCATCGACCAGCTTGCGCCCGATGTCCAGCAGGTGACCGTATTCGACGCCGCTGGGGCAGGTGCTCTCGCAGTTGCGGCAGGTCAGGCAGCGGTCCAGGTGCAGCTGGGTCTTGCGCGTCGGCGCCTGACCCTCGAGCACCTGCTTCATCAAATAGATGCGCCCGCGCGGGCCGTCGAGCTCGTCGCCCAGCAACTGATAGGTCGGACATGTCGCGGTGCAAAAGCCGCAGTGCACGCATTTGCGCAAGATGGCCTCGGCGGCAATGCCGTCGGGCGTGTCCTTATATTCGGGGGCAAGCTGGGTCTGCATGGATGGCGTGCGATGGATAGCCCTAGAGCGTTGCAAACATGCGGCCGGGACCGAAGATGCCGGCCGGATCGAACTGTTGCTTGAGCGCGCGGTGGATGCGCAGCAACGCCGGTGCCAGCGGCTGGAACACCGGTGTATCGGCTGGTGTACCGTCGGCTGCACGCCGGAACAACGTCGCGTTGCCGCCCAGGCTTTGCGCCGCCGCGCGCAGCTCCGGCGCCTGGGCCGCGCACGCGTGCACCCAGCGCACGGCGCCACCCCACTCCAGCAAGGCTTCGTCAGCGGCCAGCGGCATGACGCCAGCGGCGTCCGGCACGCTGAGCCGCCACAGGCAGGTGTCATCCATCCGATCGAAGAAACCGGCACTCTGTTCGCGCAGTGAATGCCAGAACGCCTGCGCCTGTTGATTGTCCACACGCTCCCCACCGATGGCATGGCAACCCGCGCGCACGGCGGCTTGGGCGCCCCGCAGACGCACATGCAGCAGTCCGCGGCCATCGATGCGCTGCCAGGCGCTGGCGTTGAGCGGCAATGGGCGCGCGGCCCATCCGCTCAGCCGGCGCAAGGCATCGGCCTGGTCGGTCTCCATACGCACCGTGGCCTCGGCCACTGGCCGGGGCAGGACCTTGAGCGACACCTCGGTGATCAGCCCCAGCGTGCCCATGGAGCCGGCCATCAGGCGCGACACGTCATAACCGGCGACGTTCTTGATGACCTGACCGCCGAAACGCAGCAGCTGAGCCTGGCCCGAAAACATTTGCACGCCGAGTACATAGTCGCGTACCGCGCCGCTGGAGGCACGCGCCGGACCTGACAGGCCGGCTGCAACCATGCCGCCGACCGTGGCAGCGGCGCCGAAATACGGTGGCTCGAACGGCAGGTATTGCGCCTGGCTGGCGAGCAGCTGCTCGAGTTGCGCCAGTGGCGTTCCTGCCAGCGCGGTGACGACCAGTTCGCTGGGTTCGTAGCTGGTGACGCCGCACAGCGCCCGGGTATCGAGCACATCGCCGGTCAGGGCCTGGCCGTAGAAGTCCTTGCTGCCGCCGCCTCGGATACGCAGCGGCGCCGCCGCGGCAGCCGCGGCGCGGATCCGGTCTGCGAGGGGTGTCAAGGCAACGCGCATGGACTCGATGGTAACGAGCCGCCATGCCGCCGGGTTGATGCTTTTGAACGCCGCGCGTTCAAATTTTTCTCAGTCGCGAAACAGGTTGACCGGCAGGCCCGGCACGTCAACGCGGACGGAGAACACGCAACCAGACTGCGGCATGCGCGCGAGTTCTTCCGCCGGGCGGTTGTGGCGTGCGCTGGTGATGTACAGGGTCTTGAGGTCATCGCCGCCGAAACACGGCATGGTCGGGCACATGACCGGGGTTTCGATCTCCTGCAGCAACTGGCCTTCGGGCGAGAGTTTGTGCAGGCGCTGCCCTTCGAACATGGCCACGTAGTAGTTGCCATGGGCATCGACCGCGGCACCGTCGGGACGCCCGCGGTATCCGGGCATGCCGCTTTGCCAATGCGCCGGCTTGGCCTCGACCCGGTGGAATTCGCGCTCGTCACTCATCAGGTTGCGCTCGGCATCCCAGTCCCATACCCGGACGCAGTGCTGCGGGGTGTCTGCCCAGTACACGCGGTTGCGCTCAGGTGACCAGGCCAGGCCATTGGCAATGGTCGCGCCACCGGCCATGCGCTGAACCTGTGGTGTGCGGCCATCGCGGCAATCCAGCGCCAGCAGCTCCGCGACGGCGGCAGTGCGCGGCTCGTACATGGTGCCGGCCCAGAAGCGCCCCAACGGATCGGCCTTGCCGTCGTTGAAACGGGTGGTCAACACATCGTGGTCGATCCGGTGCAGCAGACGCAGCCCCACGCCCCATTCCTGCGCACGGTAGATGCCGTCTCGCAGCGCCACCACCAGTCCGCCGCTGGCGGCCGGCGCGATGCAGCCCGGCTCCATCGGCATGTCCCAGTCTTGCACCGCGCCGGTAACCGGGTTGGCGCGCAGGATCTTGCGCCCGGGTATGTCGACCCAGTACAACAGCCGCTCCTGGGGATGCCAGAACGGGGACTCACCCAGCTCGCTGGGCTCTTGCGTGACGGCCTGCCATTTCATGTCTTGGTCCTGTTTCAATCCGCATGCCGGCGCTCGGGGACTCGCCCCCCTGCAATATGCATACCCCTGACTGGCGCAAGCGCTGCGGGTTCGCGTTGGCCAGGTTGACCGCATTATTGACGTGACTGACCCCCGCATTGTGCATGCACTGGGACAGCAACAAAAAACCCGCGCATACCATCGGCATGCGCGGGTTTTTCCCAGAATGGCGGGTTGGCAAGGGCGGTGAGCGCGTCGGTGTGTTTTCCCGGCTCGGCCCCGGCGCCATCGTCCATCAGCGGCTGTAGGCAGTCTCTCCGTGCGAGCGAATGTCCAAGCCTTCGCGCTCGTCTTCTTCGGTCACGCGCAGACCCATCACCATGTCGACGATCTTGTATGCGATGAACGCCACCACCGACGACCAGACCATGGTGATCAATACGCCTTCGGCCTGAACCAGCAACTGGCTGGAAATCGAAAAGTCGTCCTTGCCGGTTCCGCCCAGGCCCGGCGCGGTGAACACGCCCGTTAGCAGGGCTCCCAGGATACCGCCAACGCCGTGCACGCCGAACACATCCAGCGAGTCGTCCGCGCCGAGCATGTGCTTGAGTCCGGTCACACCCCACAGGCACAGGAAACCTGCCAGCAGGCCGATGATGATGGCACCCATCGGGCCGACGGATCCGCAAGCGGGCGTGATCGCCACCAGGCCGGCGACAGCGCCGGAGGCGGCACCGAGCATCGATGCCTTGCCCTTGGTCATGGCTTCACCCGCGGCCCAGGACAACACCGCGGCGGCCGTGGCCACCAGCGTGTTGATGAAGGCCAGCGTCGCGCCACCATTGGACTCCAGATTGGAGCCGGCATTGAAGCCGAACCAGCCCACCCACAACATCGAGGCACCGACCATGGTCAGCGTCAGGCTGTGCGGCGCCATCGCCTCCTTGCCGTAACCGACGCGTTTGCCCACCATGAAGGCACCCACCAGGCCGGCCATGGCCGCGTTGATGTGCACCACGGTACCGCCAGCAAAGTCCAGGGCGCCCTTGCTCAGCAGGTAACCACCCGAACCCCACACCATGTGGGCGATCGGCAGGTAGCTGAAGGTGAACCACAACACCGAGAACAGCAACACGGCGCTGAACCGCATCCGCTCGGCAAACGAGCCGACGATCAGTGCACAGGTGATACCCGCGAAGGTCGCCTGGAACGCGATGAAGATGTACTCGGGGATCTTCACGCCTTCGCTGAACGTGTCGGCCAGCGAGGCGCTGGTGACACCTTTCAGGAACAATTTGTCCAGATTTGCAATGAAGGTGCCGGACCCGCCAAATGCCAGGCTGTAGCCATAGATGACCCACAACACGGAAATCAGCGAGAACACCACCAGCACCTGCATCAGGACCGACAACATGTTCTTGCTGCGCACCAGGCCGCCATAGAACAGCGCCAGGCCTGGCACGACCATCATGATGACCAGGATGGTGGACACCATCATCCAGGCCACGTCACCCTTGTCGACGGTTGGTTCCTTGGCCGCCGGCGCTGCGGCAGCTTCCGCGGCCGCTGGAGCCGCTTGCGCCGCGGCTGGCGCCTCCGATGCCATGGCCGCAGGTGCCGACGCCGCCTCGGTCGTCGCCGCAGTCTGCGCGGCAGCCAGGCTCGCGCCCATCAGCAGGCTGAGTCCAAGAGTAAGGGACAGAAGAACTTTCTTCACAATGCATCCTTTCCGGTTTCGCCGGTGCGGATCCGCACCACTTGTTCGAGGTCATAGACAAACACCTTGCCATCGCCGATTTTTCCGGTGCGCGAGGACGCTTCGATGGCTTCGATCACCCGATCCGACAATTCGTCGGAGACGGCCACTTCGATCTTGACCTTGGGGAGAAAGTCGACCACGTATTCGGCGCCGCGGTACAGCTCCGTATGGCCCTTCTGGCGTCCGAAGCCCTTGACTTCGGTCACGGTGATGCCTTGCACCCCGATCCCGGAGAGGGCTTCGCGCACCTCGTCCAGCTTGAACGGCTTGATCACCGCTGCAATCATCTTCATTTCGCTCTCCTGTCAGTAGTTGAATTTGCGGCTGGTCACCATGCCGTCAAGGCAATGGTGACCAGCCGCCGCACTCGGCGTTGGCGAGAAGAGACGCGCCACAGCCCGCAAGCAGACCCGGCAACGCCGAATCAGCTGCAATGGACAGCGCACCTGACCTCCCGACGGCATACACAGTTTTCTTGGTCAAGGCTGACTCCAATAGTGTGTAAATAGTTGAAACACAGCATGCCATGCACGGACCGTGCCACCCATGTCGCTGCAACAGGCGATGCGCCTGTACTCACCATGGTTTTCAATCGCTTTGGTCCGAGGAGGCATTCCACACTGACTCCATCTGCAAGCCAGGACTGCACCGTAAGGGTGCAAATTCTGCCTGCAGATACCAAAAATCGTGCACCACATTGAGGTCTGCGTCGTGAGCCTTTCGCTGGTCCAAAGTCGTGCATTGGTCGGCATGGAGGCAGCCGCAATCACCGTCGAGGTGCATCTGGCCAATGGCCTGCCGAGTTTCGTGCTGGTTGGGCTGGCCGAGGTCGAAGTCAAGGAAGCACGCGAGCGGGTCCGTTGCGCCATCCAGAACTCCGGGTTGGACTTCCCGCACAACAAACGCATCACCGTGAACCTGGCGCCCGCCGACCTGCCCAAGGACTCGGGACGGTTCGACCTTCCGATCGCGCTGGGCATACTCGCAGCCAGCGGACAGATCGACGCCGCCCGGCTCTGCGGCCATGTTTTTTCCGGCGAGTTGTCGCTGTCGGGCGCGTTGCGGCCGGTCCGTGGCGCACTCGCGATGAGCCTGGCCATGCATGATGAC
>CAZADK010000072.1:10262-11656 GCA_964483855.1 uncultured Rhodoferax sp. | reverse complement strand
TTGCAGCACCAGCGCCACGCCGGTCACCAGGCCGGCGATGAAACCGCCGCCGGGCAGGTTGTGGCCGCGCCAGAAGATGTAGATCGACACCACCAGCGCCAGCGGCAGCACCAGGCGTGCGGCGGTGCGCAGCATCAGCGGCTGCTGGCGGAAGGTCCAGGCGCGCCCGGCGCCGTCCTCGGTTGGCTTGCGCACCCGCCAGCCTGACAACAGGGCCAGCACGCCAACCGCGGCAATACCAAGCACGGTGATCTCGCCAAAGGTATCGTAGCCCCGGAAGTCGACCAGGATCACGTTGACGGCATTCGACCCGCCGCCCTTGGGCACGGAGTTCTCCAGGAAATACCAGGAGATGGACTCGTGGTCGCGTGTCAGCATCAGCCAGGTGACCCAGGCCAGGCCGCCGCCGCCGGCGATGGCCAGCGCGCCGTCGCGCCACAGGCGAGCGGCCGACGATTCGCGCGGCGTCCTGCGCGGCAGCAGCGCCAGGCCCATCAGCAGCAGCACGGTGGAGACCACCTCGACCGACAACTGCGTCAGCGCCAGGTCGGGCGCGGACAAGGCCAGGAAGGCCAGCGACGTGACCAGGCCCAGGACACCCACCAGCAGTACCGCGCGAAACCGGTCATGGTGGCCGAGCACGAGTGCCCCGCCAGCCAGCAGCAGCAACGCCCAGGCCACGAGCGACGGCACGTCCGCCGGCAACAACATGCGTGCACCGGTCATCGGGGCGATGGGGCCCTTGCTCCAGGCCCAAAGTGCCAGCACCAGGGTGGATGCGATCATCCAGGCGACGTAACGTTGCAAGGAGCCGTTTTCGATCCGCGCGGTGACCTGGCGAGCGAACGCGAACAGGCCGTCAATGCCGCGCGTGAACAACAACCGTCCGGTCCAGCCCTTGGGATGGTGCAGATGCAGGTTGAACTTGTTTTGCAGCGCAAAATAGAAAACGATGCCGCCCAGCACGGCAATGGCACTCATCAGCAGCGGCAGGTTGAAGCCATGCCAGATCGCCAGGTGGTATTGCGGTGGCGCCGTGCCCAGCATCGCGGTGGCAGCCACACGCACCATCGGCCCGAAGGTGATCGCCGGCAGGATGCCCACCACGATGCAGGTGATCACCAGCAGGATGACCGGCGCCTTCATGAACAGCGGCGGCTCGTGCGGATGGGGGTTGGCCATGCCGCGCGGCTTGCCGTTGAAGAACACGTCGTGGATGAAACGCAGCGAATACGCCACCGAAAAGATGCCGCCGAAGGTGGCGGCCATGGGTACCAGGAAGCCGAACGCGAAATGGGGCTGATCTTCCACGGCTGCCGCAAAAAACATCTCCTTGGACAGGAAGCCGTTGGCCAGCGGCAGCCGTGGAAGATCAGCCCCATTTCGCGTTCGGC
>CAZADK010000072.1:2666-10252 GCA_964483855.1 uncultured Rhodoferax sp. | reverse complement strand
GGCCATGGACGCAGCGGCGATCATCGCCAGTGTCGCCGTCCACGGCATGAACCGGTAGAGGCCACCGAGCTTGCGGATGTCACGCGTGCCGGTCTCGTGGTCGATGATGCCGGCGGTCATGAATAACGAGGCCTTGAAGGTGGCATGGTTCAGGATGTGAAAGACCGCCGCCACCGCCGACAGCGGCGAGGCCAGGCCGATCAGGAACACGATCAGGCCCAGGTGGCTGATGGTCGAATACGCCAACAGGCTCTTGATGTCATGGCGGAACACGGCCACGTAGGCACCGAACACCATCGTGGCCAGGCCGACGGTGGCCACGATACCCTCGAACAGCCCGGTGCCACCGAGCACCGGGTACAGCCGCGCCAGCAGGAAGATGCCGGCCTTGACCATGGTGGCCGAATGCAGGTAGGCCGACACCGGCGTGGGCGCGGCCATCGCCTCGGGCAACCAGAAGTGGAATGGCCACTGCGCACTCTTGGTGAAACAGCCCACGAGGATCAGGATCAATGCCAGCGGGTACAGCCCATGGGCCTTGATGTCGTCGCCGCGCGTCAGCATCTGCGACAAATCGTAGGTGCCGGCGATCTGGCCCAGCACGATGATGCCGGCCAGCATCACCAGGCCGCCGCCGCCGGTAACGGCCAGCGCCATGCGCGCGCCGGCACGCGCGTCGGCCTTGTGGCCCCAATAACCCACCAGCAGGAACGAAGAGATGCTGGTCAACTCCCAGAACACGACCAGCAGCAGCAGGTTGTCGGACAGCGCCACGCCCAGCATCGCGGCCATGAACAACATCAGCTGGGTGAAGAACTTGCCGGCCGGGTCGTCGTGGTGCAGGTAATAGGCGGCGTACAGGATGATCAGCAAGCCGACACCCGAGATCAGCAGGGCGAACATCAGCGCCAGGCCGTCAAGCCGAAAATTGGCGTTCAGCCCGATGGCGGGAGCCCACTCCCAGTTTGACAGCAGCGTCTGCCCGTCGAACACTGCACCCGAGAGCGACAACAGGATACCGAACGCCGCGGCCGTGACGGCCGCAGCCAGCCAGGCCACGAGGCTGCGCCGCGCCGGGGAATTGACACGGCCGGCCCAGAAACACAGGGTGGTGCCCAGCACCAGAGGCAGCAAGACGACGAGGGGCAAGGGTTGGAACATGTTCTTGTAGTCGCAGGCGCGTGGCGAAGGCCCAAGCTCCTGCGATCATGTCAGGAGGCCTGGCGGCCCGCGCAAACCCTGGGGATCATACAAGGCGCAATATCCGGGATTTCCCTCGCCGGCATGCGGGCTTCGGTAAACTCGGTGGCCCAGCGACCCAATGGCTGCGGGAATGACCACGGGCCGCAGCCCGTTGCAACAGCGCCCGAGAGACCGCCGCGCCCTTCAATTGTTCCGTGACGCACGCATGACCACCACCACCACCACCACCACCATCCGCCAGGGCGACCTGATCGAATCCGTTGCAGCCGCACTGCAGTTCATCAGTTATTACCACCCTGCCGACTACATCGCCCACCTGGCCCGCGCCTACGAGCGTGAGCAAAGCCCGGCGGCCAAGGACGCGATCGCGCAGATCCTGACCAACTCGCGCATGAGCGCCACTGGTCACCGGCCGATCTGCCAGGACACCGGCATCGTCAACGTGTTCGTCAAGATGGGCATGGACGCGCGGCTCGAAGGTTTCACCGGCACGCTGGACGACGCGATCAACGAAGGCGTGCGCCAGGGTTACCAGAATCCGGATAACCCCCTGCGCGCATCGGTCGTCGCCGATCCGCAGTTCGACCGCAAGAACACCAAGGACAACACACCGGCGGTGATCCACCTGGAACTCGTGATGGGCCATACGCTGGAGGTGACGGTGGCGGCCAAGGGAGGCGGATCGGAGAACAAATCCAGGATGGTCATGCTCAACCCGTCCGATTCGATCGTCGACTGGGTGCTCGAGACGGTGCCGACCATGGGCGCAGGCTGGTGCCCGCCCGGCATGCTGGGTATCGGCATCGGCGGCACCGCCGAACGCGCGGTGCTGCTGGCCAAGCAGGCGTTGATGGAAGACATCGACATGTACGAGTTGCTGCAACGCGGCCCGCAGAACAAGACCGAGGAGTTGCGCATCGAGTTGTACGAGAAAGTCAACGCGCTGGGCATCGGCGCCCAGGGCCTGGGCGGCCTTACGACGGTCCTCGATGTCAAGATCAACATGTTCCCGACCCATGCCGCAGGAAAACCGGTGGCGATGATTCCGAACTGCGCGGCCACGCGCCATGCGCATTTCGTCATGGACGGCTCCGGGCCGGTCTACCTGGACCCTCCGTCGCTCGACCTGTGGCCGAACGTGCAGTGGACACCGGACTACCAGCAGAGCCGCAAGGTCGACCTCGACACCTTGTCCAAGAACGAGATCGCGACCTGGAAGGCCGGCGACACGCTGCTGCTGTCGGGCAAGATGCTGACCGGCCGCGACGCGGCGCACAAGCGTATCCAGGACATGCTGGCCAGGGGCGAACCACTGCCGGTGGACTTCACGAACCGCACGATCTATTACGTCGGCCCGGTCGATCCGGTGCGCGACGAGGCGGTCGGCCCCGCCGGGCCGACCACCGCCACGCGAATGGACAAGTTCACCGAGATGATGCTGGCCCAGACTGGCCTGATCGCGATGATCGGCAAGTCCGAGCGCGGCCCGCAGGCGATCGAGGCGATCCGCAAGCACAACAGCGCCTACCTGATGGCGGTGGGCGGCGCCGCCTATCTGGTCAGCAAGGCGATCAAGACCGCCAGGGTGGTCGGTTTCGCCGACCTGGGCATGGAGGCGATCTACGAATTCGACGTGGTCGACATGCCGGTGACGGTGGCGGTGGATTCGGGCGGGACCAGTGCGCACATCACCGGGCCGGCAACGTGGCAAAAGCGGATTGCGACGGGGGAGTTCAAGAACATTGCAGTGACGGCGGGTTGAGATGACTCCCCTCCGTATCGGCTCCGGCGCCGGTTATTCCGGCGACCGCATCGACCCAGCCCAGGAACTGGCCGAACGGGGGCAGCTCAACGCCCTGGTATTCGAATGCCTGGCCGAACGCACGATTGCGCTGGCGCAGCTACGCCGCAGCATCGACCCGCAGCAGGGTTACGACCCGCTGCTGCGCGAGCGCATGCATGCGGTGTTGCCGGCGGCTACATCGCCGATCCGGGGTACTTCGACGTGCCCGACCTGGCCAACGTCGGCTTTCCGTTCGCCGACGTGTATCCGGATGGCAACGCCGTGGTCAGCAAGCTCGATGGCACCGGTGGACGCATCGACCGGCTGACCTGCACCGCGCAACTGCTGTACGAGATCGAAGACCCGGCCGCAATGACCGACCTGATCGGTGGCCAGGTCATGATGTTCAGCGCCGACTTCGCGGTCACCGTGCCCCAGATCAAGGGCGGCAAGATTCGCGGCCTGGCGGTCACGTCGACCAAGGTACAAACCGCCGCTCCACCGGCCCTTTTCAGGTGGCGACCGAGAGGGTCCGCAGACCCCGGGGCGTGTCAATCTGCGCCACCAGCGACGAGCCCTCGCCGTCGGGCGATCGCAGTACCTGCACCCTGCCATCGAGTCCGATCGCGTCCAGCAGCGCCATGACCCGGTGCGGACGCGGATGGAACAACTCCAGTTGCTCCAGCCTCAGGCCGTGGTCCTGCAGCCGCGTGGCCGGGTGTGCACCGGCCTTCCATTCGATCAGCGCCGGCGCGACGCCGCCCAGCAGCGGCTTGCCGTCATCGGGAATCGTGATCAACCAGCGCAGGTCACCGCGTTGCATCTCGGTGATCGTGCCCAGTTCTTCGCCGGCTCCTGCCATCGCCGCGTGAATGTCGGTAGTGCGGGCAATCCAGGTGCGCACGCGGGGTTTGCTGTCGGCCCGCAGGGCATCGAGTTCGAACCAGCGCGGCCGTCCGGGAGGCGCGACGGCCGGATTGACGGCGATCACCTCCAGGTAGATGTCGTCACCCAGCCGCAGCAATACATTGTGCGTGCCCATCCGCGTGTGTTCTCCGCCCAGCTGCGGCGCCACGCCCAGCACCTGTTCGACCCAGGATGCGCCGGACGCCAGCGTCGGTGCCGTGATCGCGATATGGTCGATGCGAGAGGTGGGCGCAGGGGTCATGGTGATAGGAAGGAGGTGTTCGGGGGCTGGCTGAAAATGGCATCGCCTCTCATGCTCTCAGTGTGGGTGGCCCCAGTAGATCAGCGCATCGCGCCCATCCACCAGCAGGTCCACCGGCAGGCCGAACGGCAACACGACCTTGGTCGGCACATGCCCGATCGGCAGGTTGGTCAGCACCGGCACCTTGAGCTGGCCGCGCAACCAGTCGACAACCGTCTGCAGCTTGAAACCCTTGTCGTTGGGCGCCAGCTGGTACTGCGTGAACTGCCCCAGCACGATCGCCTTCTGGCGCGCCAGCACGCCGGCATGCAATAGCTGGGTCAACATGCGCTCGATGCGGTACGGATGCTCTGCGATGTCCTCCAGCACCAGTACGCCACCCCGGACCTGCGGAAAATACGGTGTCCCGACCAGGGACGCGAGCACGGTCAGGTTGCCACCCCACAACACGGCCCCACGCAGCGGGCGTGCGAGCAGCGGTTTGTCAGGCACGCTGCCCGGTGCGTCGGCGGCCACCCGCCGACGCGAGCTCACGCGTGGCAGTTGCCAGCCGGCGCCCTCGCCCTGCTCGGCCAGCAGATCCTGCAAGCAGTCCTGCATGATGTCATCGACCCACTCGGGCCGGCCGAAATCGTCGTGCACCACCGGCCCGATCCAGCTCACCGCTCCGGTGCGCGCGTACAGGGCGCATTGCAGCGCGGTGAAGTCGCTGAAACCGGCAAACCGGGTACCGCGTTCGATCGCCTTGGCCAGCGCCTTGTAGCGAATGCCCGGCAGGATCCGCGTCAATCCGTAGCCGCCACGGCTGGTCATCGCCAGGTCGGCTCCGCTGGCCGCGGCCCGGTGGATTGCGGCCAGGCGCGTGGCGTCGTCGCCGGCAAAACGCATGTGGGTGGCCAGCGCATCGGCATCGACTTCCACTTCGTGGCCCAGGGCCCGCAGACGCGCCACGCCACGCCGGAACGCGGCCTTGTCACGCTGGGCGCTCGATGGGGAGTAAATATAGATATGGCTCATGGACAGGGTCGACGCGCGTGGCGGCTGGCAAGGCAACGCGCCATTATCCGCGGCCAAGTACGCGCAGCGCCTGCCTGGCGATCGGCTCGCCATGCTCCTGCACGAAGTGACCGGCCTGCTCCAGCACCAGGGGCTGCGGACAACCGCGAATCGATGCGCGCAGCTGCTCCATCGCCGGCAGGCCGAGCACCGGGTCCTGCCGGCCCACGGCCATCATCGTGCGGCCCTGCCACTGGTCGCGCCAGAAGTCTCGCGCCTGGCGCGACACTGCGGCACCCTGCGAATCGGGGAACTCCGGCACCATGGGTGCGAAGGCGCGCGTCGCCGCGCGGTACCCGGCGTCGGGAAACGGCGCCATGTAGGCCGCACATTCGGCCGGCGCCATCTGCGGGTTGCCCCGCGCGAAAAGGCGGGCAATGTCGAACTCCGGGCTCTTCGCGCACATCTCGCGCCAGGCCAGGAAACCGGGGCCCAGCGGCATGTCGCCGGTGGCAAGCACGGTGTTCATCACCAGCAACCCGGCGTAACGTTGTGGCGCCTCCATCGGCAGCGTCAGCCCGAGCAGGCCGCCCCAGTCCTGCACCACCAGCCCCACTCCGTGCAGGTCCAGCCGCTCGACCAGTTCGAGCAACACCTGGCGGTGCCAGCCGAAGGTGTGACTTTGCGTTTTCTTCGGTTTGTCGCTTTTGCCAAAGCCGGGCATGTCGGGCGCGATGACACGGTCGCCGGCCTGCAGGAATACCGGAATCATCTTGCGGTACAGGTAACTCCAGGCCGGGTTGCCGTGCAGGCACAACCAGGTGCGGCGTGCATCGGTGGGACCTTCGTCCAGGTAATGCAGGCGCAGGCCGGCCAGCGAGGGCAGATCGGCCACGTAGTGCGGCTGCCAGGGATAGTCCGGCAGGCCGTCGAAGCAGCTCTCGGGTGTACGCAGCGCGTCGTCGCGCAATGGGGTGGTGTTCATGCGTTGCTCCTGGCGTCTGCCGTGAAAAAACTGCTGCAGCAGCGCGCTGCATTGCGACGCCAGCACACCGCCATCGACCCGGGTCTGGTGGTTGATGCGGCTTTCGGCAAACAGGTTCAGCACCGAGCCGGCGGCGCCGGTCTTGGGGTCGGGTGCGCCGTATACCACCCGCGCCAGCCGGGCATGCAGCATGGCGCCGACACACATGGTGCAGGGCTCCAATGTCACATACAGGGTGCAACCGTCGAGCCGGTAATTACCAACGGCGGCGGCAGCGGCCCGTAGCGCGGCGACCTCGGCGTGCGCGGTCGGGTCGTGGCTGGCGACCGGGCTGTTGTGCCCGCTGCCGAGCACACGGCCGTGCGGGTCGATCACCACGGCCCCGACCGGCACTTCGCCCGCGGCCGCGGCACGGCTCGCCTGCTTCAGCGCCAGCGCCATGCAGGCTTCGTCTTTCATGCTGGCATCAGGCCGGCTTGTCGGACCGGGCTGCATCGCCGCCCCCCATGCCCAACCGGTCCATCCAGCCAGCCAGCGCACGTGCCTGTTCGTTGCCGGCGCCATAGATTTCGCGCATACGCGCATGCGACTCGGGACGGTGCTGGTTGAGCTTGAGCTTGCATTGCAGATCGAGCACCGTCAGTTCGAAGGCGACGATGCCGGCCAGCATCCTGTGCTGGAATTCGGTACCCAGCGCGATCCACTGCGCGATGTAATCAGGATCGTGCTCGCCGATGAGTTTCTTCAGCAGCCGGTCCTTGTCCAGTGGCTCGTCGACCAGCCGGACCGCGACTGTGCATTGCACCGCCAGATAGTTCCAGGTCGGCACACGCGCCTTGTCGGCATAGACACGCGGCGACATATAGGCTTGCGGCCCCATGAAACTGACCAGCGCCTGGGGACGCGCCCGCAGGTAGCGCCATTGGGCATTGGGCCGGGCGCAGTGGCCCAGCAACACCAGCGTGTCGCCGCGCTGCTCCAGGTGCAGCGGCAGGTGCGACAGGAACGGAAAACCCGCATCGTCGGTGCTGATCAAGGTGGCCAACGGATGGGCGCGTATCAGTTCGACCGCCAGCGCCCGGTCCTTGGAGTCGAAGTGTGGCGGCAAGTACATGGTGTCGGGACTGTAGCCCAAGCCGGGCCGCGATCGGTTTTCTGCCAACGGTTCGTACCGGGTGAAGCCACCGCCGTGTACGGGAAAACCCTTTATGCATTCGTTAACGTATGCATTAAAGTATTCGCCAATGAACGCGCAAAAGCCATCCGGCCACGTCAGCTCCGACGCGAGCGACCCGACCGCCCCGCCACTGGGGCTGGACACGTTGACCACCATCGGCCATGGCCTGGTACGTCCGGAATGCGTGCTGGCCAACCGCAACGGCGACATCTACTGCGCCGACTGGCGCGGCGGCGTGGCCCATCTGCGCGCCGACGGAACACAGGGCTTGTAC
>CAZADK010000072.1:906-2656 GCA_964483855.1 uncultured Rhodoferax sp. | reverse complement strand
CGGCCCCATGCCCGACGGCAGCGAAGCCCGGCCCAATGGCATTGCGCTGCTGCCCAACGGCGACTTCCTGTTCACCCAACTCGGCGCGCAGGCCGGCGGTGTGTTCCGGCTCAGCCGCGATGGTCACATCACGCCCTGGCTGACGCAACTGGGCGGACAGGACCTGCCACCCACCAATTTCGTGCTGCCCGACTCATCGGGCCGTACCTGGGTCACGGTGAGCACACGCCGCAGGCCGCGGACCCTGGGTTACCGCAGGGACTGCGATGACGGGTTCATCGTCTGCGTGTCGCCCACTGGCTCGGCGCGGATCGTCGCCGACGGCCTGGGTTATACCAACGAGGTCGCCATCCACCCGAGCGGCCGATGGCTGTATGTCAATGAAACCTTCGCGCGTCGGCTGACCCGTTTTCCGTTGCAGGCCGACGGCAGCCTGGGCCCGCGCGAATGTGTCGCCTGCTTCGGGCCCGGCGACTTTCCCGACGGCCTGGCGTTCGACGTGCAAGGCCATGCCTGGGTCGTCAGCATCGTGAGCAACCGCTTGATCCGTGTCGCGCCCGATGGCATCGCCACCGTCTGGCTGCAGGACAACGAACCCGAGCACCTGGCCTGGGTCGAGGCAGCCTACCAGGCCGATGCCATGGACCGCCCGCACCTGGACACGGTCCGCAGCCAGCGCCTGCGCAATATCTCGAGCATCGCGTTTGCCGGGCCCGACCGGCGTACCGCCCTGCTCGGATGCCTGCTGGACGACAAACTGCACAGCCTGCGCCTGCCGGTGGCAGGTGTCGCCCCCATCCACTGGAACCATCCATGAACGCACACGCTGCCGTACCCGGCCCATCCCTGGTCGATGCCGCCCATGACCAGATTCGCCGCCGTATCCTCGACAACGTCTGGCCACCCGGCCATCGGGCACTGGAACAGGAGGTCGCGCTGGAACTGGGCATGAGCCGCACCCCGGTGCGCGAAGCCCTGATGCAGTTGCAGAACGAGGGGCTGGTCGAGGTGATCCCGCGCCACGGCATGCGGGTGTTGCCAGTTTCGCCGACCGACATGCGCGAGATCTACGAGATCCTGACCGCGCTCGAATGCATGGCGGCCGAACTGCTGGCGCGCAAGCGTCCCGGCAACGCCGAGCTGCAGCCACTGGTCGATGCGACCGACGCGATGGACGCCGCGCTCAAGGCCGACGACCTCGATGCCTGGGCCCGCGCCGACGAACGCTTTCATGCGCAGCTGCTGGAACTGGCGGGCAACCGCCAGCTGCAGGCCACGGTGCTGAACTACTGGGACCGCGCGCACCGGGCCCGCATGTTCAGCCTGCGGCTGCGCCCGGCGCCGGTCAACTCCACACGCGAACACATGCAGCTGGTCGAGAGCCTGCGCGCGGGTGATCCGGATGGCGCGGCGCAAGTCAATCGGGCCCACCGCGAACGCGCAAACCGCGAACTGCTGGCGATCTTCGAGCGCTACAAGCTGGCACAGATGTAGAACCACCATGGGAAAAACCACTTATTCGATCGCCGTGCTGCCCGGCGATGGCATCGGCCGCGAAGTGATGGCGGCCGCGCTGGCCGTGCTGCGGGCGGCGCAAGGCCGGATGGGGCGTGACTGCCGGCTCGCCGAACATCCGGCCGGCGCACAGCACTACGTCGACAGCGGCGAATCGCTGCCGGAATCGACCCTGGCGGCCTGCCGTGTGGCCGACGCCATCCTGTTCGGCGCCATGGGCCTGCCCCACGTGCGC
>CAZADK010000072.1:0-896 GCA_964483855.1 uncultured Rhodoferax sp. | reverse complement strand
GACGTATACGGGAAAACCGTTTTCGCATTCGTTAACGTATACATTAAAGTATCCGTCAATGAACGCGCAAAAGCCATCCGACCACGTCAGATCCGACGCGAGATCATCCCGCAGCTCGACATCCGTTTCGCCCTCGACCTGTATGCCGGCGTGCGGCCGATCCGCAGCTGGCCGGGCTTGCCGAGCCCGTTGTCGGATCCGCGTGGCGCCAACATCGACCTGGTGCTGATCCGCGAGAGTACCGAGGGCCTGTTCTACGCGCGCGGCCGAGGTACCGTGGAGGCGGATGCCGCCTACGACACGATGAAGATCACCCGCGCCGGCACCGCACGGGTCTGCGACTTCGCCCTCACGCTGGCGCGCCAGCGCAAGGCGCAGGGCCGGCGCGGCCACGTGACGAACGTCGACAAGGCCAACGTGTTCTCGTCGATGGCGTTCTGGCGTCGGGTGTTCGAGGAACGCGCCAAAGCCTTTGCCGACATCTCCACCGACCATGCCTATGTCGACGCGATGGCGCTGAACCTGGTCATGAAGCCGTGGGAATACGACGTGCTGGTGACCGAAAACATGTTTGGCGACATCCTGTCGGACCTGATCGCCGCGCTGGTCGGCGGCATGGGCATGGCCCCATCGGCCGACATTGGCGAGCACTACGCGCTGTTCCAGCCGGCCCATGGCACTGCGCCCGATATCGCCGGCAAGGGCATCGCAAATCCGTCGGCGATGATCCTGTCGGTGGCGATGATGCTGGACTGGCTGGCCGTGCGCCATGGCGATACCGCTCTGGCCGATGGTGATCCAGTACATGGGCATGGCGGTGGGTTGTTCACTGATGAGCTTTTTCGTGGCCTTCGACGTCTGGCAGATCCTGCGCGGCGTGCCACGCGAACAACGTT
>CAZADK010000071.1:0-11657 GCA_964483855.1 uncultured Rhodoferax sp. | reverse complement strand
TCCATGCCGTGGTTGGCGCGGGCCACGTCCTGCTCGATGATCGGACCCTCGTCGAGATCGCCGGTCACGTAGTGCGCGGTGGCGCCGATCAGCTTGACGCCGCGATCGTGCGCCTGCTGGTAGGGCCGCGCGCCCTTGAAGCTGGGCAGGAAGGAGTGATGGATATTGATGGCACGGCCCGACAACTTGCGGCACAGGTCGTCCGACAGCACCTGCATGTAACGCGCCAGCACCAGCAGCTCACCACCTTCGGACTCGAACAGGTCGAGCAGCTTGGCCTCGGCCGCCGCCTTGGTCTCGGCCTTGACCGGGACGTGGTGGAACGGAATGTTGTAACTCGCCGCCAACTGGTAGAAGTCGCGGTGGTTGGACACGATGGCCCGCACATCGATCGGCAGCAGGCCCGAACGCACCCGGAACAGCAGGTCGTGCAGGCAGTGCCCGTGCTGAGAGACCATGATGACGGTGGGAATCGGCCGCGCCGACTCGTGGAAACGGGCCTTGATGCCGAACTCTGTCGCCAGCGGCGCGAAACTCTGCTGCATCTGGGCCGTCGTGCTGGCGTCAACCTTGGGCAGCTCGAAACACACGCGCATGAAAAATACACCCGTCACCGCGTCGTCGAATTGCGCCGCCTCCACGATGTTGCCGCCCTGGGCCAGCAAGAAGCCACTGACGGCGTGCACGATGCCGGGACGGTCGGGGCAGGAAAGCGTAAGTATCAGGCGCATGGAATAGATCCGTTGAAGGGGCAGTCGCCGCACCCAGCGAGTCCGGATGCGGCGCCATTTGCGCGGTAGTCTATGTCGGAGCCTGTCCGGGTCGTATGCCGATTGCGACCGGAAATAGGCTTGCCGCGCCGTCCCGCACGTGCGGCACCAGGCCAACCGCCACCGCGATGGGCCACTGGACGGGCGTATATGATGATCGCCTGTGTCATCCGCCACCGGCCCGCTCGGCCGGCACACGCACATGCGCCGAACACGGGGCCCGCTCCAACGCCCGACATGAGGTTGCCTTTTGTTTTCCGGCCCAAGCTGGTCGACGCGTTGTCGGGTTACCGGCGCGACATGCTCACACGCGACATCGCGGCCGGCGTCACCGTGGGCGTGGTCGCGCTGCCACTGGCCATGGCCTTCGCGATCGCCAGCGGCCTCAAACCCGAGGCGGGCCTGTTCACCGCCATCGTGGCTGGTTTCCTGATCTCGGTGCTCGGCGGCAGCCGGGTGCAGATCGGCGGTCCGGCCGGTGCCTTCATCGTCATTGTGTACGGCATCGTCGAGCGTTACGGCGTGGCCAACCTGATCATCGCCACCGCCATGTCGGGCGTGATGTTGTTCCTGCTCGGCCTGTTCCGGCTCGGCGTGCTGGTGCGCTTCATCCCGGTCGCGCGCGAGATCGGTTTCACCAACGGCATCGCGGTGCTGATCGCGCTCTCGCAGGTCAAGGACTTCTTCGGGCTGCAGGTGGACAAGGTGCCGGCGGACCTGTTCGGCATGGTGACGGCGTTGTGGGGCGCCGCGTCCAGTGCCAACCCGCTGGCAGTGCTGGTGGCAGGCCTGTCGCTGGCGCTGATCCTGGTGTGGGAACGTTTGCGCAGCGGCTGGGCGCATGGCTCGCGCTGGCTGGCGCGGCTCGCCGTGCTGCCCGGCACCATCGTGGCCCTGGTACTGGCGGCGCTCGCGGTATCCCTGTTCGGCCTTCCGGTGGAGACGATCAACAGCCGTTTCGGCGGCATCCCGGCCAGCCTGCCGGCCTTCACGCTGCCCGAATTCGAATGGTCGACGGTGCGTTTCCTGCTGGTGCCAGCGTCCACGCTGGCCCTGCTCGGTGCGATCGAGTCACTGCTGTGCGCCCGGGTCGCTGACAACTTCACGCGCGATCGGCACGACCCGAACCAGGAACTGATGGCCCAAGGCGTGGCCAACTTCGTGACGCCCTTCCTGGGCGGCATGCCGGCCACCGGAACGATTGCGCGCACCGTCACCAACATCAAGAGCGGCGCCACGTCGCCGGTCTCCGGCATCGTGCACGCGGCCACGCTGCTGGCCATCGTGCTGGTGGCCGCGCCGCTGGCTGGCACGATCCCGCTGGCCTGTCTGTCGGCGATCCTGCTGTATGTGGCCTGGAACATGGGCCAGTGGAAGGAGTTTGCACAGTTGCGCAACTTCCGCATGCCGTACCGCGTCACTCTGCTGGCGGTGTTCACGCTGACCGTGGTGCTCGACCTGACGGTGGCGGTCGAGGTCGGGCTGGTGGTGGCCTGCATCACCTTCATCTACCGCATCTCCAGCCTGTCGCGCAGCGAGCGCCTGGACGGGCAGCAACATGGCGAGCTGGCGCGCGCAGGCGATGGCGTGCAGGCCCACCGGATGTATGGCGCCTTGTTCTTCGGAGCGGTGAAACTGGTGGAAGACATTGCGCTGCGGCTGCCGCGGCAGGCGCTGGTGCTCGATCTCAAGAACCTGATCTACGTCGATTCCACCGGCATCGACGCCCTGCTCGACCTCTCGCGCCGCTGCACCGACGCCCAGGTGCGGCTGGTGGTCTGCGGCCTGGCCCACCAGCCCCGGGAGATCGCGCAGCGCAGTGGCTGGCTGGCCACGATCCCGACCCAGGACCTGTACCCAGACCTGGCCGCGGCGCTGGCGTCGATCGATCCGGCCCGCCAGGACGGTTGAGACCTGGCCCGATCAGCCGCAGGTCAATCGCGCGTACCGCCCGTGCCGCGGCGCGGCGGCGTCACCACCGATAGCCGCTCGCTCACCGCCCGTTCGAGCAACCTGCGCCCCGGGCGGCCGAGGTGAAAACCCTGCACATGGTCCACGCCCAGTTCGCGCAGTGCGTCCAGCGTGGCGGCATCCTCGACACATTCGGCCACCGTCGTCTTGTTCATGCTGCGCGCGATCTTGATCAGCGAGGCCACGACAAGTTGGCTGCTGGGGTCGGACGTGAGGTCGCGGATGAAGCTGCCGTCGATCTTGATGCCATCGACCTCGAGCAGCTTGAGGTGCACGAACGAGCTGAAGCCGCTGCCGAAATCGTCCAGGTGCACCGCGCAACCCACGCTACGCAGCGCGGCAATCCTCGGGCGCGCTGCCATCAGGTTGCCCATGGCCGCGGTTTCCGTCAATTCGATGTGCAGGCGTCGCGGATCGACATCGCTGCGCTGCAGCGCCTCGCGCAGGAATGCCACGAAGTCTGGGTCTTCCAGCGAACGCGCCGACAGGTTGGCCGCGATACAAACCGCCGGCGCGCTTTGCGCCAGTTTGTCGATACAGGCCTGGAATACCCAGCGGTCGATCTGGCGGATCTTGCCGCTGCGCTCGGCATACGGCACGAACTCGGTGGGCCCGATCAGCTGTGACGCGTCGTCCTCGTCGACCATGCGCACCAGCGCTTCGTAGTAGACGATGCCCAGGTCGGACACCCGGTGCACCGGCTGGAAATGGAGCCGCAGGCGGTGGTCGCGCAGCGCGCCATGGATACGCCCGTTCCAGTTCACCCGCTCGAACTCGGCCTGCGATTGCGCGGAGTCGTCCTGGTAACGGCAAAAACCGTTCTTGCCGCCGAGCTTGGCCTGGTGCATGGCCCGATCGGCGCAGGCCACGAGCTGATCAGCACCACCCGCGTCGCTGGGGTACATCGCCACGCCGATGCTGCAACCGACGCGGACCCGGTGCTCGTCCAGATCGAAACGCAAAGCCGAGATCGACTGCACCAGCCGACCCGCCAGGCTTGCGGCGTGTTCGGCGTCGTTGCCCGGTACGATGACGGCGAATTCGTCGCCGCCCATGCGCGCCACCTGCTGGTCGGGCTGCACCAGCGCGGACAAGGCGCGCGCCACCATCAGCAGGATCTGATCGCCGCCCCAATGGCCGGTCATGTCGTTGGCATGCTTGAAATCGTCCAGGTCGATGAAGAGCAACGACAAGCCGGAGCCGGACGCCTCCGCCCGGCCGATGCCGGCATGTAATGCGTCGAACAGACCGCGGCGGTTAAGCAAGTCGGTCAACGGGTCGAGCAGCGCCAGCCGGGCCCGCTGCTGGGTCTGCCGATCGAGCGTGATGTCCTGGTGCAACCAGACGCAGCCGCCACCGTCCTGGACACCGTCGCTCACCGGGTGCATGCGCTGCGAAACCAGCCGACCGTCGGCGAACACCACCTCCCCTTCAGCCAGCGGCGGCTGGTCGGGCGACGCCTGCAGCATGTCCACCAGCGCCACGCTGCCCGCATCGACCTGATGGCGCAGCGCCGGAAGAATCTGCGCCATGTCGGTTCCGGTCGCCACCGGGCCGAGCGACCAGATCTGGGAAAACATGGCATTGGCATAGATCACGCGCTGCCGCGCATCGACAAACAGGATGCCGCTGCGCAGCGCGCCCAGCAACGTCGTCAGGCGGGCCCTCTCATCGTGCGCGCTGGCCAGGTGCAGCCGTTGCTGGCGCTGGCTTTCCTGCAGCGCCACCATGCGTTGCTGGATGATGGCCGCCATGCTGTTGAAGTTCAGCGCCAGATGGCCCACTTCGTCGCCGGTCTGCACCGGAATCTGGACGTCATATTGCCCCGCCGCCACCTTGCGGCTGGCCGCGGCGACCACGGCCAGGTTGCGCGTCAACGCATAGGCGATCGCGGCCAGCAAGGCAACCGACACCGCCAGCGCCACCGCGGCGATAAGCGCACCGGTGGCGCGGAACTCAGCGCGCGCCGCGCGCAGCCGCGCCGTCGAAAGGCCCAACTCGAGCCGCGCGATAACCTGCCCGTCCCGCAACAGCGGCAAGGCCCGATGCAGCGTCGCGTCGCCCCGGTCCAGGTCGACCGGGCCGAGGTCGCGTGGCGGTAACGGCTGCGCCGTATTCCAGCCCGCGCTGGCAACCTCACGCCCGCGCTGGTCGAACACCACCAGATATGGCACCACCTGCGGGCGCTGGACTCGGTCGAGCACGCGCTGCACCGCTGCATGGTCGCGCTCGGCCAGCGGCCCCGTCAAGGCCTGGTCGAGCAGGTTCATGACCTCCCGTGCCTGCACCGTGGCCTGCTCCTCGAGTGTGCGCTGTATCAGGCGGGTGCCGCCGATCAGGACCAGCGCCATGGCGGCCAGTTCGACCAGGACACAGGCCACGATCAACTTGCGCCGCAACGACCATCGGCGCATCGGGAACCACGTCATGATGGCGTCACCAACAGCGGTTCGCGCGTTGCGCCGAGCAGCGTGCGCACGCTGAGGTGGGGCAAAAGACCGAGTTCCCAAGGACGCTGCGCCTGCGCCATCACACGCATGGCACGCGTGACGGGACCACCGTTGGAGAGTAATCCCGGGGCGAAAGTCCGCCCGGGTATCGAACGCATCATGTTGTTCGAGGGTCGCATCCACTGGCCAGTGGCCAGTGGCTCTGGCGATCTTCGGGCAGATGCCGTTTGATCGGTTATTGGCTCCCTGATGCCTTGCGACAAGTCACCGCTTCGCTGGCGGTGGGTTGCTGGCGAGTGTACTGGCGAAACGTCCAGTGGAGCCGCTTCACGACGCATTTCTCGCACCGTTGCGCCACAACAGCAGGCACAAGTCCGGACATGGCCAACGACAGGTCCAATGACAGGTCCAATAACAGGCATGATGGCGACTGCCGATTGCTGCCCGATCCCGTGCCCTCCAAACTCCCCTCCTCCTTCACCGGCCTGACCTGGTCCAACCTGGCCGCGCAATCGGCTGAACAGCTCAGCCTGGCCGCCACACCCATCGTCGCGGTGCTGGCATTGAATGCCGGGCCCGGCGAGGTCGGATTGCTGGGCACGGCGCAGACCTTGCCCTTCCTGCTGTTGTCGATCCCGCTCGGCCTGTGGGCGTACCGCACATCCCGGCTGCGCATGTTGTGGTGGTCCGAATCGCTGCGCCTGCTGGCCTTTCTGGGCTTGCTGGCCGTGGTGCTCGCCGGACAGATCTCGATCACGCTGCTGGCCCTGCTCGGTTTTCTGGGCGCGATCGGCACCGTGGGTTTCAGCGTGACCGCGCCGGCCCTTGCGCCGACACTGGTGCCGCCGGCTTCGTGCTGCAAGCCGGCGTGATCTGGGCGTCACGCGTGCGTCACATGCAGACCCTGCCCATGCCGGCGAACTGAAGCCGGCCGTGCGGCAGCCGGTGGCGCCGCCCCGCGTCAGTGAACCGGCTGCGCCGCCGCGGTGCGCGCGACGATCGCCAGCAGGCTGGCGCTGATGATCAGCAATCCGCCGATCAGCGTGGTCATGTTCATCTGCGCACTGCCCGCCCACCACGACGACACGCTGGCCACCAGGATCTCGGCCAGCATCAGCACCGACAACACGTTCGCGCGCAGCCGCGTGGCCCCGTATTGCAACGCCAGGTTGCCCACCAGTACCGCCAATCCGAACACCAGCAGCACCAGCCAGGCCATGCCCTGCAACTCCAGCGGCGGCAGACCCGGCCCAAAGAGCGTCAACGCGAGCATGCCGATCGGCGCACAGACAACCGCGCCGGAGAACATCGCCAGCGCGCGGGCATCGTCGGGTATGGCGGCAAAACGGCGCAACAAGACATTGTTCAAACCGAAACTCAGGCCCCCGAACAGGGCCAGCCAGTCCGCGGCCGACGTCGGCACCGGCAGAACCAGGCGCCCCTGGCCCAGCACCAGCACCGCGCCGGCCAGCGCCAGCACGACACGCGCGATCGCCGACAGCGTGATGGCTTCATGCAACAACCAGCGTGCCAGCAGCACCACCCACATCGGCATCAGGTAGAACAGCAACACGGCGCGCACCACGTCGCCGGTGGCCAGGGCGACATTGAAGCAGACGTTGGTCAAGCCCGAGGCCAGCATCAGCCACAACAACTGCGGCGACTGGCAGCTGCGCGCCAGCGCGCCGGGCCGTGCCGCCAGCACGGCCAGCGTGCAGGCGGCAAACACGAACAGCGTCGTCCACAAGGTGCTCACGCCGTGTGCCTCGAGCCACTTGAGCGGAATCCAGGCCAGACCCCAGACGGTGGCGTTGACCAGCGCGGCAAGGGCGGCTGGAAGCAGGAAATGGGGAGATGTCGGCACGCGCCAAATTATGCCGGCCGCCGGTCAGGGCAAGTGCGCTGGCTTCGGAACGTGGGCTCGAACCCGGTCGGCACTACCGCAAGGCCGACGAATCAGAATCCGTTACCGACCCGGATGACCCGCAGCACATGTACGCCGTTTGCCCGCTCGGCGAATCAGCGCGAAGGATCGATCAGGAGGCGCCGACCGAAGCACTGTGCACAGGCTTGCCGTGCCGCACCCGGTTGCTCACCATGCGCTCGTGCAGCGTACGGATGGTCGAACTGCCCTTGCTGACACACAGGAACGGGAACAGCCCGTGCACGAAACAGGCCAGGGCGCCGACCAGCATGCGCCAGGCGAACGACCACGAAACCCGCATGTGCTCGCCGTAACTCTCGTTGACGGAGGCGGGGTGCTCGGTGAACAGGGTGTGTGGCGTTTTCATGAAATTCATTGTCCTGCGCTCCAATTGGAATAAGCGACCAAAAATGGCACTGGTTTCCAGTTGTGATGCAATTTGATACTAAGAAAGTATATGCAGACGCATAATTCATGCATGGACACCAAAGACCGCACCATTCTTGAACTGCTCCAGCATGACGCTGACATGCCGTTGGCCGACATCGCAGCACAGGCGCACCTGTCGACCACTCCGTGCTGGCGCCGGATCCAGAAGCTGCGCGAATCGGGTGTCATCCGCAAACAGGTGGCACTGTGTGATCCTGCACGGCTCAATGTGGGCGTTACGGTCTTCGTCACCATCCGCACCAGCCAGCACACGCAGGCCTGGCTGGACCGGTTCGCCAAAGGGGTGAAGGACATTCCCGAGGTGGTCGAGCTCTACCGCATGAGTGGCGAGGTCGACTATCTGCTGCGGGTGGTCGTGCCCGACATTGCCGCCTACGACAGCGTGTACAAGCGGCTCATCAAGATCGCCGACCTGCACGACGTGAGTTCATCGTTCGCGATGGAACAGCTCAAATACACGACGGCGTTGCCGCTCGATTACCTGCGCTGACGCAGCATCGACACGCGCCATGCACGGTTGTCGCGGTCGGGCTCTATGTGGCTGGCAGACCCCTGCCGGCAACGAGTGCCAAAATAAGCGCATGCCAGCGCCCGCATGCCACCGAAGCAATCCAACCATGCGCCCGCCGTTCCAGACCGGCTATGTACCCGCGCGCCTTGGGCGGGCAGACGCGCCACGCGCCAAAGCACTAACGGCCCGGCCATCGGCAGGCGCCGCCCGCCGCGCAAGGGTTAGGCCATTGAGCGCCGCCGGGCCGCTCCCAAGGCGCTCAGCCCCGCAGTCCGCAGGACGCAGGGTGATCCAGTGATCACACCCACCCGCCTGCGTTGGATCCGCTGGCCTGCAGCACTGGCGGGCCTGGTGGCGTTGCTGCTGATGGGGCCGTTCGGCGTCATGGCCTTCGGCGACGTCGACCTGCGCACGCCGTGGCACCAGACTCGGCGTGACAGCTCCGGCCAGGCTCCCGACCCGGCCGTGGTGAGCGAGGCCGTGGTGCAGGTTTATGGTGCACGCACGGTGCGTTGGCGCGGCGCGTTCGGCATCCATCCGTGGATCGCCGTCAAACGCGCCGACGCCGACAGCTACACCACGTACCAGAAAATCGGCTGGCGCGCCTACAGCGGTGGCGACGCGGTGGTGGCCTCGACCACCCGCACACCCGATGACTACTGGTTCGGCGCGCAGCCCCAATTGCTGGTCGAACACCGCGGGCCGCAGGCGCAGGCGCTGATCGACCGTATCGAGGTGGCGGTGGCGCAGTACCCCTGGGGCCACCAATACCGCCTCTGGCCCGGCCCGAACAGCAACACCTTCGTCGCCTACGTGGCCCGGCAGGTTCCCGAGCTGGGCCTGGACTTGCCTCCAACCGCGATTGGCAAGGACTACCTGGGACCGACCACCTTCTTCGCCAGGGCACCCAGCGGCAGCGGCTGGCAGGTCTCGCTGGCCGGCCTGGCGGGCGTGACGGTGGCGCGCGAGGAAGGGCTGGAGATCAACCTGCTCGGCCTGGGTTTCGGCGTCGATATCAACGACGCGCGGCTGCGCTTGCCCGGGTTCGGCACCTGGCCTTGATGCCGCCCGCGGTTCAGACGACAAACGTCAGTTGAATGCGCCCGAGCGTGCCCCGATGGGCGCGCCAGGCAAGGCTAGAGGACGCCGCGCACTTGCGTGCGCAAGGAGGAACAACGCCGCACGGCGTGTCCAGTGCGGTGCGTCCTCACCCAACTGGTGAATGGCGTCGTGGCCAATATCGTCAGCATTCATGCGCATATCCAGCGGGAAACAAGCAGTCAACTGCCGTTGGTAGGCTCAGTAGAGTGCAGGATTGGCGCGCAAGCGCGCGACGGCCAGATCCAGGAAAGCACGTGCCTTGCGCGATGCGTGGCGTCCCTCCCGATGCACCAGATGCACGGGCAGGGCCGATGGCTCGCAGTCCTGCAGCACGACCTCGAGCTGCCCGCTTTGCAGATGGTCGGCTATCTGGTAGGACAGCAATCGCGTCAGGCCAAACCCTTCGACAGCAGCAGCCAGTGCCCCGTCATTGCTCGAGGACGTCAGGCGGGGCTTGAGTAGGCCCAGGAACGCCTTGAGCGCCACCGGCGAGTTCGCGAACACTTTCAGGAAGTTGGGCACCATGCCCAATTGCGATTTGATGGCATCGAACAAGGCCTTTTGTTCGGCGTTGGCGTTGGTGTGATCGATGATCGTGATGCGGCTCATGTCGAGACTCCTGGGGGTTGATGGTCATGTCGCCACGGGATCGCGGCGGACACCTGAACTGTCCGGGAATTCGATCGCGAAGAGAATCCGCGCGTCGTCCAATACACCATTGCACGCAGCGCAATAAACAAGTGGCTGGCCTGCACGGTGAACCAACGGCGGATGGCGGCGTGACGTCAGCGCGGATGTTGCGCTTGCGCGAACACCCTCACCTTGCGCCGAGCGGCGATTCAGAGCGGGTCGAGCCAGGGGTCCCGGTCGGACCCACCGAACGTCTGCACCAGGAAATCGAAGAACAGACGCGTTCGCAAGGGCACCTGCCGGCGCGTGGGCATGGCCGCGTACAGCGTCAACGCGCTGCCGCGCCACTGCGGCAAAACCCGCTCCAGCCGTCCATCACGCAGGCAGGCGCTGGCGGCAAACGACGGCAGGCCCGCGATACCCAGGCCAGCGGCGCAACCCGCCAGCAACAGCTCGAGTTGCGCGCTCGACATCGCGGCGCGCGGTAGCGGCAGGTGGACGACCTTTGGCGCCGTGCCATCGACGCCCGCCAGATCGTCGCGGTACAGGGTCAGCTGGCGCCGCACGGCCGACACCGCGGGCAGCAGGCCGTCGTGCGCCAGCAGATCCTCGGGAGCCCCGGGACGGCCGCGCCGATCCAGGTAGCCCGGCGACGCGCACAGGACGAACGTGGACCGGGCCAGCTGGCGCGCTACGAAATCCCCCTGCAACACCTGTTGCCCGACCGACACGATCGACACATCGTGCTGGTCATCCGCCCCGTGGACCGGGCCGGTGGCCGATACCTCCAGCGCAAGCTGCGGATACAGGGCCCGAAACCGCGGCAGGTGCAGGGCCAACTGGTGCACCGCAAAAGCCGGCGGGCACAGAATGCGCAACAGGCCGCGCGGCTGCCCGCCCGACGTTCCGGCCAGCGCGTCGGCATCGTCCAGGTCGGCCAGCACGCGGCGCGCACTCTCCAGATAGGCTTCGCCGGCAGGCGTCAATGCGACACGCCGCGTGGTGCGGTTGAGCAGGCGCACGCCCAGATGCACCTCGAGTTCGGCCAGCAGGCGCGTCACGACCGGTGGCGTCAGATCAAGGCTGCGCGCGGCCGCCGCAAAACTGCCGCCGGCCGCCACCTTGTCGAACACCCGCAATGCGCGCAACTGGTCCATCCCCGCATTGTTCCAGTTTCAGGAATGCTCCATGGCGCTGCAGGTCCTGTGCACGCGCGCCAGCCGTTCCTACAGTTGGGCCTTCACAACGGCCTGTGCTGCGGCCAGGAGCCGCCGGTGTCGCGGCAAGGCACCGCCGGCGCCACGCCGATGACCCGCCAACCACCCGAACAGGAACACACCATGTACCCCACGTTTCGCCCATCCCGTCTCTTCGCACTGCTGGCCGCCCAGGCTGCACGGGGCTCATCGGCCGGCGCCCGACCGGCGCCACCGCTGGACAGTGCCGCCACCATGCGGCTCGACGTCCTGCAAGCGACGCCCGATGCCGCCGGCCACCGTGTCTACCGAGGCGACGTGTTCGCGCAAAGAGCGGGCGCAGCACAGGCACTGTTCCATTACGAGCGGCGTGTCGTTGCCACCGCCGACGGACTCACGGCGTCCCATATCACCTGCGACAACGGGGGTACGGTGCTCATCGTGCAGACCGCCACCATCTCGCCAGCCTACACGCTGCAAAGACTGGAGGTTGCCAACCGGCAGACCGGCAGCAGCGGCTCGGCCGTCGTCAGTGCAGACGGCTGCCATGTGGACTACAACCTGCGCCGGGCCGATACCGTGAAAACCGGCCGCGAAGCCATCAGCGAACCGCTGGTCAGTGGCCCGTCGCTGCACGGGTTTGTGCTCCAGCAC
>CAZADK010000070.1:1136-11695 GCA_964483855.1 uncultured Rhodoferax sp. | reverse complement strand
GATAATGCGCACGCCCTTGGCATCGGCCGGCACCAGCACCATGCTTTGCTGGGAGTGGCGGGGCGCCTGCGGGTCGGTCTTGCCCATGGTGATGAAGATGGCGCAGCGCGGATCGCTGGCGCCGGAGATCCACCATTTGCGCCCGTTGATGACGTATTCGTCACCCTCACGCTCGATGCGGGTCTGGATGTTGGTCGCGTCGCTCGAGGCCACGTCGGGTTCGGTCATCGCGAAGGCGGAGCGGATCTCGCCGGCGAGCAGCGGCTTGAGCCAGCGCGCCTTGTTTTCCTCGGAACCATAACGCGCGATGGTTTCCATGTTGCCGGTATCGGGCGCCGAACAGTTGAAGACTTCACTGGCCCATGGCACGCGGCCCATGATCTCGGCCAATGGCGCATATTCCTGGTTCGTCAGTCCGGCACCGGCATAACCGGAGGCTGCAGCGCTGTCCACTGGAAGGAACAGGTTCCACAAGCCGGCGGCCTTGGCCTTGGGCTTGAGTTTTTCGATCGTCTGCAGCGCGCTCCAGCGCTTGCCGGCGGCAGTGTTGGCCTCGAGTTCGGCTTTGTAGGTGGCTTCGGACGGGTAGATGTGTTCGTCCATGAAACGTTGCACCTGCGCTTGCAGGTTCTTGGTACGGGGCGAATAGTCGAAATCCATGGGTACTCCTTTGGGCAAGTGGCTCGCCGGTTGGCGAGCGCAAGATTGGGGGTCAGGCGCGTTGGGCGAACTTCCAGGCCGTTTCGGCAAGCCCCCGAGCGCCGGCGCCGGCGCCGACGGCCTGCGCGCTGGCCGCGGTGCCAGCCTCAACCCGCTTGGCGATTCCCTGCAGGATCGCGGCTAGCCGAAACAGGTTGTAGGCCAGGTAAAAGTTCCAGTCTGCCGCGAGTGCTTGCGGGGTGGTCAGGCCGGTACGTTCGCAATAACGCCGGATGTAGGCGTCTTCGGTGGGAATACCCAGGCTCTGGACGTCGAGCCCGCCAATGCCGCGGAACGCGCCGGGCGATATGTGCCAGGCCATGCAGTGGTAGCTGAAGTCCGCCAGCGGATGGCCTAGCGTGGACAACTCCCAGTCGAGCACCGCCAGCACACGCGGCTCGGTTGGATGGAACATCAGGTTGTCCAGGCGAAAGTCGCCATGCACGATGCGTGTCATGCTGCTGTCGCGCGCGCTGTCCGGGATGTGGCCGGGCAACCAGGCGATCAGCTTATCCATCTCGTCGATCGACTCGGTGATGGACGCGGCATATTGCTTGCTCCAGCGGCCGATCTGGCGTTCGAAGTAGTTGCCGGGTTTGCCGAAGTCTGCCAGGCCGCGTTGGGTGTGATCGACGGTGTGGAGCGCGGCAATGACTCGGTTCATTTCATCGTAGATGGCGGCGCGCTGTTCACGGCCCATGCCCGGCAGCGCCTGGTCCCACAACACCCGACCCTGGACAAACTCCATCACGTAGAAGGCCCGGCCGATGACGGACTCGTCTTCGCACAGGCAATACGTCCGGGCCACCGGCACATCGGTGCCATGCAGAGCGCTCATGACCTTGAACTCGCGCTCGACCGCGTGGGCCGACGGAAGCAGCTTGGCGACCGGCCCTGGCTTGGCACGCATGACATAGTGGCGCTGCGGCGTGTTGAGCTTGTAAGTGGGGTTGGACTGGCCGCCCTTGAACATTTCGACTGTCAAAGGGCCCTGGAAGCCGTCGAGATGCCGCGACAGCCATGCCGCCAGCGCATCGGTGTCGAAGCGGTGCTGGTCGCCGACCGGTCGGGTACCGATGAAATGCTCAAAGTCGTTCATGTCGCCAAATGCCCTTGTTCGTTCAGTGGTCGGCCTCGACGATACGCATCAGTGCCGCTCTGTCGCGCACGACCAGGCCCGCGGATTCGATGCGGATGCAATCCTCGCGCTCCATCGTCTTGAGCTCCTGGTTGACGCGCTGGCGCGATGCGCCCAGCAGTTGCGCCAGCTCTTCCTGCGCCAGATGCAGGCTGATACGCGTTTCCCTGGCGTTGTCCAGGTTGGCCACGCCGTAGCTGCGCACCAGGTGCAGCAGTTGCTTGGCCAGCCGGGCGCGCAGGGGCAGGGTATTGAGATCCTCCACCAGGCCGTACAACTGGCGGATACGCCGTGCGTGCAGCTGCAGCATGGCCTGGTACAACTCGACGTGTTGCGACAGGATCTTCATCAGGTCGGCGCGCGCCACGCACAACACGGTGCATTCGCCGTGCGCATAGACATCGTGGGTGCGCCGATCGCCATCGAAGATGGCCACGTCGCCGAACCAGATGCCCGGCTCGACATAGGTCAGCGTGATCTGCTTGCCCGAGATCGACGTCGAACTCACCCGCACCGCGCCCTTGGCGCAGGCAATCCACTCCTCGGGCGGCTCGCCGCGCGCGCATATCAGCGCGCCGTTGGGGAATCGCTTGACGTAAGCACATCGAAGAATGTCGTGTCGCAGGGAAGGGGACAAGGAACTGAACCAGCGGCCGGAGTTGATCGCTGCACGTTCTTCGATGGTAAGGATGGGCTCGTCCATGGGCTGTCTTCTGGGTGACTGGAGATGCGCGTCAATGGGCAGGTGCGAACACGACACGTGTCGATACCGCCACAACTGGCGCCGTCGCAGCAGTTCCGGTGTCAGGCTTCCTCGTGCAGCAGGCTCAGTCCGATCGCGCCGCGTCGGCGCAGCCACGGGCTAGGGCGGTAGCGCGGATCACCATACACCGTCTGCATGTTGAACAGGACTTCCAGCACGTTGGTGGGGCCGTAACGGTCTCCCATCTCCAGTGGTCCGAGCGGATAGGCAAGGCCCAGCTTGACGGCAATTTCCAGGTCCCGTGGCGAGCAGATCGCCTGTTGGCACATGTCGGCTGCAATGTTGACGATGGTGGCAACCACCCGCTGGGTGACGAAGCCGCCACTGTCCCGGATCACACTGACGGATTTACCGTCGCGGGCCATCAACGCGTGCGCTGCGTCGCGCATGTCGGTGCGTGTTGCCGGGTTGGTCGCCAGCACACGCCGGCGGGTCGTATCGTCATCGACCAGCATGTCGATGCCGACGGTGCGCGCCGGGTCGAGCCGCTCGACCACGGCCATCGTGGTCACGTCAAAGCCCAGGGGGGCGACCAGGATCAATGCCGCGGGTGACGGCGCTTGTCCGGTCTCGATCCGCGCGCCAAGGTTCTTGAGCAACTGCAGCAGCTGCGGTTTGCGCGCGGCCCGCTGCGCGACCCACACCGGCGGCAAGGAGTCGACCTGCGGCGCTGCCGGCTCCGGCGCGATCTCGGGCTTGCCGTCGGTATACCGATAAAAGCCCTGGCCGACCTTGCGCCCGATCATGCCGCCCGCCAGTCGCCGTGCCGTGATGACGCTGGGGCGGTAGCGGGGCTCGTCGAAATACTGACGGTAGACCGACTCCATGACAGGATGGGACACGTCAAGTGAGGTCAGGTCCATCAACTCGAATGGACCAAGCTTGAATCCGACCTGGTCCTTCAAGATGCGGTCGATGGTGGCGAAGTCGGCGATGTTTTCGCTTGCTATTCGAAGTGCCTCGGTGCCATAACCACGGCCGGCATGGTTGACGATGAATCCGGGCGTGTCGGACGCCTGCACGGGGGTGTGGCCCATCTGTCGTACGAAGGCCGTGAGCGCGGCGCAGGCATGGGCATCGGTGCGCAGGCCGGCGATCACCTCGACCACCTTCATCAGCGGCACCGGGTTGAAAAAGTGCAGGCCGGCAACCCGCTGCGGTCGCCGAAGGCCTGAAGCGATTGCCGTAATCGACAGCGAAGATGTGTTGGTGGCCAGCAGCGCAGTGTGCGCCACGATGTCCTCGAGCGTGGCGAACAAGGCTTTCTTGGCGTCCAGGCGCTCGACGATGGCCTCCACCACCAGTGTGCACGGCGCCAGTTCGTCCAGCGCGCTGGCGCTCAGGAGCCGCCCCTTGCAGGCCGTGACTTCGGCTTCGTCCATGCGGCCCTTGTCGCGCAGCTTGTCCCATTGCGAGCAGATTTCCGCGCGTGCGTTCTCACCGGCCTGCGGCTGGCTGTCAAATAGCAGAACCTGACTGCCGGCCTGGGCGGCCAGTTGCGCAATTCCACGCCCCATCGCTCCGGTTCCCACGATGCCAGTGGCCTGAAATTGAGCAGTCATGTGTTGGATTATTGATCGAAACCGACGCCGCCCGGGCCGACGCACGCCGCTTGCCCGCGCGGTTGGCCTTGGCCATGCGAGAATATTTCCACCCCATGACATGCGCGCCCATCCGATCGCCGACATCTGGCCCGTGCCGACGCGGCCTGGGCGGGCCCAGTCGGGCCGCTGCGCACTCTGGCTGCGTTCCGGCCTCCGGTGCATTGCGAAACTGGTGAATTTCGCAGGACCGGATATTTTTCAACTGAAACTATCGCCCAGATCGATGTCATTTGCCCCTATCGTGCCGGCCTTGCCGCACCGGTTGCTCGTAACGCTGGCACTGATGATCAGTATGAACGTCCAGGCGCTGACGCTAGGTCGGGTGCAGGGCGCAGCCCTGATCGGACGACCGCTCGATATCTCGGTGCAGTTGCAACTCGATCCGAACCAGAGCATCTCGATCGATTGTTTTCAGGCTGATGTCTTTCATGCCGATACACGCCAGAATCCGGCTGGCGTCAGGGTCCAGCTCGAACCTACGGCATCGCCGCAGGGCCCGAGGTTGCGAATCACGTCGGATAGTCGAATCGACGAACCGATCGTGACCGTTTATGTGCGTGCCGGATGTGCTCAGATGTTCAGCCGCCGTTATGTGTTGTTGGCTGACATCGTCAGCGAACAGGCAGAGCCTGTGCCACGTGTCACGTCGGTCCCGCTGGTGGATCCCTCGCGCATGTCTACGTCCGCTTCCCCCGTGCCTGCTGCGGGTGCCGGAGCAACCTTGTCGACCCCAGTCGTAACATCGTCAGCTGGCGCGCCTTCCGAGGCCGCTGCGCGGCCGGCTCCTCGCAACCAGCCCCGAGCGGCAGCCGGGACGCAACGCCCGGCCAGGGTTGAAACGAAGCAGGCTGCGGCCGCCCGGGCGACGCCGGGGCCCGGCTCTGCGGCCAAGCCTGTCTCGCCAGGCGGCGACAAGGCGCCAGCGGCTTCTGCACCATCCACCGAGCGCGGCTCTGGCCGGTCGCGGTTGCAACTCGATCCCCTGGAAATGTTATCGGAACGGGTTGCGACGCTCGAATCCAACGCCACGACGAACGTGGCGCCGGCGCAGGTCAACGAGCGCGAGGCGCGCGAGGCGCGCGAGGCCGAACGCCTTGATCGGCTGGAGGCCAGTGTCAAGGCATTGCTGGTGCTTGCGGAGAAAAACGAGGCAAGCCTGTTGGACGTGCGAAGCCGGCTCGAGAAGGCCCAGGCTGATCGCGTCAGCTCCACGGTGATCTATTGGCTGCTCGGCCTGTTGCTGCTCAGCCTGGCGGTCATTGCCTATTTGCTCGCGCGCATCAACCGCGGCTCGGAAGCTTTGGGGTCGCGTTGGTTCGAGGTTGCGCCAGGGGCATCGGAATCGGATGCGGTACCACCCGCGCCGGTCGCCGGGTCCAAGTCCGGTGCGCTGCAAGAGATGGATTTTGCGAGGGTATCTTCCTCACCGGCACCGCTGGTAGCTACGGCCCCGGCGCCGCTGCCTACCGACCAACCGCAGACTGATCAGCTGCCGCTCGAGCCGACCGGGAACGTGTCGCGCGATCACCTGGTGCAGGGTCCAGGCGGGAGCAATTCGCAGGTTGATGTATCGCTGGTCGAGATGAGCGAGTCGACGTTCGATCGCCTGATGCAATCGGGCGCTGTGCACAGTGCCATTCGCCGCTCTCAAGAGACCGTGCCCTTGGCCGTTGCCAAAGTCGCACAGGCGCAGGCACTGGTGGAGCGACGCGCACGTATCGATGCCGACGAGTTGATCGATATTCGTCAGCGGGCGGAGTTCTTCGTCACGCTGGGCCAGACCGATCAGGCTGTGCAGGCGCTGGAGGCTCGCGTCGCCCAGGATGGCGCTTCGTGTCCGCAGGTTTACCTCGACCTTTTCAAGTTGTTCCATGCGCTGGGACTGAAGGCGGATTTCAACCAACTGCGCGCGGATTTCGCACGCCTGTTCAATGCCAACGTTCCGGAGTTCGCGGATTTCGATGACGAAGGCCGCTTGCTGGAGGATTATCCAGGTGCGGTCGATCGCCTGATTCGGGTCTGGCGCCGGCCAACGGTGCTCGACACCCTCGAGCAGTGGTTGTACCGAAGCCAGATCGCTGATGCGGTGGCCGACGACGAAGTGTTCGATCTGGCGGCGTTTCGAGACTTGCTGATGCTGCATGCGGTTGCACAGGCGGTGCTGCGATCGGGTGCGCCGGGGGCGTCAGGCGTGTTCCAGGCCCCACCTGTGGCGGTTGTGAAAGATGGACGGGTCGACATCGATTTGTCTGAACCCACGACGCCTGATGGGGCTCCGACGTTGATGTTGCCGCAGCCCGACCCTCGTGACGCCAGACCGCCCGGATTGCGTGCGGATGTGGATGTGCTGTTCAACGGGGATGAAGCAGTCGAGGCCGCCGCCGTGTCTCCTTCGCAAAATCTGATCGACTTCGATCTGAGTGAATTCGACATCCCGAAGGCGCCACGGCAGGAGCCCTGACAGCTTGCGGCATCGTCTGCCGCCGGCCGAGGCGAAGCCACCACGGTGTCTGGCGCCGCCGCCGCGATGCATGAAGCGCGACCGCAGGGTTGGGCGCATCAGCGCCGGACTTGCAAGGCCCCCGGGTTGACAATATTGCTCGGCGTTCCGCGGATGAAATTGACAACGTTGTCAAACGCCTCGTTGAACATGCGCTCGTAGTTTTCCTGCTCCACATAACCGATATGGGGAGTGCAGATGCAGTTCTCGATGCGCAGCAGTGCGTGGCCCTGCAAAATGGGTTCGGCCTCGAACACGTCCACCGCTGCAATGCCTGGGCGCCCCCGATTGAGTGCGGCAATCAGGACGTCAGGCTCCAGGAGTTCGGCGCGCGAGGTGTTGACCAACAACGCTGTCGGCTTCATGCTGGAGAGGTCCTCTAGCCCGATCAGTCCGCGCGTTTCATCGTTCAGGCGCAAGTGCAGGCTCAGCACATCACTTTGCGTGAACAGTTCCTCTCGGTTGCGGGCCGTGGCATAACCGTCGCGTGTGGCCTGTTCGATCGAATGGGTCCGGCCCCATACCATCACCTGCATGCCAAAGGCGCGGCCGTAACCGGCCACCAGCTTGCCGATCTTGCCGTAGCCCCACACGCCGAGCGATTTACCAGCGAGCAGGTTGCCGATTCCGAAGTTGGGCGGCATCGATGCCGACTTGAGGCCGGACTGCTGCCAGGCACCGTGTTTGAGGTTCCCGATGTACTGGGGCAACCGGCGCATCGCGGCCATGACCAGCGCCCAGGTGAGTTCGGCGGTCGCCTGCGGCGCACCTGACCCTTCGGCAACTGCAATGCCCCGTTCGGTACAAGCCTGCACATCGACATGGCTGCCGATGCGGCCGGTTTGCACGATCAGCTTGAGCCGCGGCAGCTTGTCGATGATTGAGCGGGTCAGCTGGGTGCGCTCGCGGATCAACACCACGATATCGGCGTCCTTCAGACGTACTGAAAGCTGGCCCATGCCCTTGACCGTGTTCGTATAGACCTTGGCGGAATGGGCTTCCAGCTTGCTGGCGCAAGGCAGCTTTCGCACGGCGTCTTGGTAGTCGTCCAGGATCACGATGTTCATGGCTGCATTGTGCCTTGCGAGGCTGCCCGCTTTTGTAGCCGACGAGTCGGAAGGTTGGTAGTGACCAGTGCCGCCACAGCAGGCGAGGGTTCAGGTTAGCATGTGCCCCCCATTGTCAGAAACCGAGGAGGAAGTTTCATGTCTATATCCATGTATTCGGCCAGTGTGCCGATTTGCACCACCATGCTGGTTAATCTCAGCCACTTTCTTGACAAGGCCCAGTCATTCGTAGAGGTCCGCAAGTGTGATCCGACCGCCTTGACCCAGTACCGGCTGGCCCCCGACATGCTGCCGTTCACCCGCCAGGTGCTGATCGCCTGCGATGCAGTCAAGAACGGCATTGCCCGCATTTCCGGTGAAACAGCGCCCAAATTCGAAGATAACGAGGCCACATTCGCGGAACTCAAGGAACGCATCAGCAAGACCATCGCGTTCGTGAAGTCCGTGCCCGCCGAGCAGCTCAATGGCACCGAGGCACGTGAAATCACGTTTCCGGTCGGTCGCGAGGCGACACGCACGCTTTCGGCCGAGGACTATCTGAAACACTGGATGCTGCCCAACCTGTTCTTTCATGTGACGACGGCTTATGCGATATTGCGTCACAACGGTGTCGATATCGGGAAGGGTGATTACCTGCTCGGAGCTGGTGCAGGCGCCTGATCCTGCCTGGGCGGATCCCGATATGCCGCAGCAATGAGGCCCCACCATCGCGCGGTGACGTGCTTGTCTCACCGGTCCGGGGCGGGACTCACAAGCCAGGGCGCATGGCAGCTTCCCGTTCGACCATGCGGTCGAGTTCGGCGCAGACATCGGCCATGCGACCGGACATCAGCATGCGCCCAGTCAGTGCCGATGGCTGGCCGACTTCGACGACTCGAATCACACGCAGCGGCGATCGGTTGGCATGCCGTGTGGGATAGACGCCGGCAGGTCGCGGTGTGGCCGCTCGCAAGGTGCGCCCGACAGGCCGTGGCGCGCCGGCCGACGACCACTGGCCACATGCGGCACCGACACTAAACGGCTCGCCCACGGATGGTGTCTGGAAATGGCGAAATAGGCGCCGCAATGGGGCCATCCAGTGGCCGGATCCGGTAGTGCTAAGTTGGTTCAAGATGGGGCTCCCGGGCTCGGTTACATCAACATGGTGTTGCGGATCAGCCCGACGGCCAAGCCCTCGATTTCGAACGGTTCTCCCGGTTCGACAATGATGGTCTGGTAGTCCGGATTTTCCGGGTGCAGCTCGATCAGGTGCTTGTTGCGCTTGAATCGCTTGACGGTGACCTCGTCGCCCAACCTTGCCACGACGATCTGACCGTTTTTTGCGTCTTTCGTGGCTTGCACCGCCAGCAGGTCGCCATCCATGATGCCGGCATCGCGCATTGACATGCCGCGCACCTTGAGCAGGTAGTCGGGGCGGCGCTGAAACAGGCTGTTCTCGACATAATAAGTCTGGTCGATGTGCTCCTGGGCCAGCACGGGGGAGCCCGCCGCGACACGGCCGATCAACGGCAATGCCAGTTGCGCCAAGCCTGGCAGCGGCAGGGAATATTGCTTGACACGTGACTCGTTGATGGAGCGCAGCGCCTCGCTGCGCAGGCGGATGCCCCGCGATGTTCCGCTGACCAACTCGATGACGCCCTTGCGTGCCAGCGCCTGCAGGTGCTCTTCTGCGGCGTTGGCGGAGCGAAACCCCAGTTCGGTAGCGATCTCAGCCCGGGTTGGCGGGGCGCCGGTGCGGGCAATGGCGCTTTGGATCAGGTCCAGAATCTGTTGCTGGCGCGCGGTAAGCTTCGCCTGGAATTGCGGCATGTCCATCGGGTCACTCCTGTTGGGCTGGATGCAAGGTTACTGGTTGAATAGACAGTAACTGTATTTTTAACCAGTTTCTCGTGTAATGCAAGCCATGACTGAATCTTTTGTACAGAAAATCGTGCTGTTGGCCACCGGCGGCACCATCGCCGGCGTGTCCGCGGACGCCCGCGACAACGTTGGTTACGCGGCGGCGCAAGTCGGCGTGGAGCAGCTGCTGCAGGCACTGCCACAACAGGGACGGCTCCAGCTACGACTGATGGGAGAGCAGGTCGCGCAACTCGACAGCAAGGACATGACGAGTGCGGTGTGGTCGGCGCTGGCGCTGCGTTGCCGACACTGGCTCGACGATCCGCAGGTGTGCGGCATCGTCGTGACCCATGGGACCGACACCATGGAGGAAACTGCGTTTTTCCTGCACCTGATATTGGCGCACAGTGGCGGGTGTGCCAAGCCGCTGGTGATGACGGGTGCGATGCGCCCGGCCTCGGCACTGGCGCCGGACGGCCCGCAGAATATGCGCGATGCGCTGGCTGTGGCAGCGGATCGGCGTGCCTGTGGCGTGCTGGTCGTATTTGCCGGTCAGGTGCATGCTGCACCCGACGTGCACAAATTGCATCCGTACCGGGTAGACGCTTTTTCGGGTGGCGAGGCGGGTCCGATGGGAGTCATCGAGGAGGGGCGCCTGCGCCTGCTGCACGTTCGCGCAGAAGACGCCGTCAATCCCTTCCTGGGTGCGAGTACGTCAGGCTTGAGCCTGGATCGCTGGCGCGACTGGTTGCGTCCAGGCCACGTCTGGCCCCGGGTCGAGATCGTCACCAGCCATGCCGCCGCCGACGGCTGGCTGGTCGACGCCATGCTGACTGGCGCTGCAGCCCTCGCCAGCCCGCTGCGCGGCATCGTGGTGGCCGGCACGGGCAACGCCAGCGTGCATCAGGCTCTGGAGGCGGCGCTGGTGCGCGCGCAGGCAGCCGGGATC
>CAZADK010000070.1:0-1126 GCA_964483855.1 uncultured Rhodoferax sp. | reverse complement strand
CGGCGCGCCAGCCGATGCAGCGGCAGCCGCACTGTGTCCAATCCTGCTGCCACGTTGCCGGACACGGGCGGGCTGTCTCCGGCCAAGGCGCGGATCGCATTGATGCTGGAGTTGTTGGCCCGTGAGCCAGCTCCAATGGATGCGGCGGATCGGTTCAGGCCAGCGCCTTGAATACACGTTCGCGAATCGCATCGACCGCGCCGGTGGCCTGGATGGTCCGGTACTTCGGCGCTGCCTCCGGGTCGGCCTTGGCCCAGTTTTCGTAATACGCCACCAGCGGGCGTGTCTGGTCACTGTAGACCTGCAAGCGCTTCTGGACCGTGGCTTCCTTGTCGTCGTCGCGCTGGATCAGCGGGTCGCCCGAGATGTCATCGATGTCTGCAACCTTGGGCGGGTTGAATTTCACATGGTAGGTGCGCCCGGATGCAGGGTGTGAGCGGCGCCCGCTCATGCGCTCGATGATGGCTTCGAAGGGCACATCGAATTCCAGCACGTAGTCGAGCTTGGCGCCGGCCGCCTTGAGCGCGTCAGCTTGCGCAATGGTGCGCGGGAACCCGTCGAACAAGAAACCGTTGGCGCAGTCGGGCTGCGCAATGCGTTCCTGGACCAGGCCGATGATGATGTCATCGCTCACCAGAGCGCCTGCGTCCATGACCCTCTTGGCTGCCAGGCCCATCGGCGAGCCGGCCTTGACCGCCGCCCGCAGCATGTCGCCCGTGGAGATTTGTGGAATGGCGAATTTGTCGCAGATGAAGGTCGCTTGCGTACCTTTGCCAGCACCAGGTGCGCCCAGCAGTATGAGTCTCATGGGATGGAGTGTCTCGTGTTTGTAGGTCAACGGCTGCCGCGCATGTTCCCCGCAGATTGCGCACCGTTTGAGAGTTGGCGCAAGAATAGCACGCCGACCTTACTCCGACTTACGTCATTCGCCTCGAAAGATCCGGCGTACCCGCTCGAGGTCCTGCGGGGTATCGATACCCGCTCCGGGGTCACGGTCGGTCACATGCACCGCGATGCGATGGCCATGCCATAAGGCGCGCAGTTGTTCCAGCGCCTCGGCCCGTTCCAGCGGTGCCGCGGAGAGTGTCGGAAACAGGCGCAAGAACCCGGCCCGGTACCCGTAGAT
>CAZADK010000069.1:0-11723 GCA_964483855.1 uncultured Rhodoferax sp. | reverse complement strand
CCATTCGAATCCGGCCGGGGAAAAATCCTGCTGGTACAACGCCGGCGACGCACGGTACAGGCGGTTGAGCTGCGCCACCAGGCGCTGCAGGCCGGCGTGGTCCCCGTGTTCGGTGGCGCCCCAGTCGAGTTCTCCGTCATGGGCCCATTCCCGTCGCTGCCCGAATTCGCCGCCCATGAACAACAGCTTCTTGCCCGGATGTGTCCACATCCAGCCGAACAACGCGCGCAGATTGGCAAACTGCTGCCAGCCGTCGCCCGGCATCTTTCCCAGCAGCGAGCCCTTGCCATGCACGACCTCGTCATGCGAGAGCGGCAGCACGAAGTTCTCGTTGAACGCATAGACCAACGAGAAAGTCATCTTGTGGTGGTGGTAACGCCGGTGGATCGGGTTTTCCTTCATGTAGTCCAGGCTGTCGTGCATCCAGCCCATGTTCCATTTCATGCCGAACCCCAGGCCATCCATGTCGGTGGGCCGCGACACGCGGGGCCAGGCGGTGGACTCCTCGGCAATGCTGACGGTATCGGGGAACTCGCGGTAGATCGCCTGGTTGAGCGTGCGCAGGAAACCGACCGCCTCCAGGTTCTCGCGCCCTCCCTGGGCGTTGGGGATCCATTCGCCATCCTTGCGCGCATAGTCGAGGTACAGCATCGAAGCCACCGCGTCGACCCGCAAACCGTCCAGGTGGTATTTGTCGAGCCAGAACAGGCCCGACGAGATCAGGAAGCTGCGCACCTCGTTGCGCCCGTAATTGAAGATGCTCGAACTCCACTGCGGATGAAAACCCTGGCGCGGGTCGGCGTGTTCGAACAGGTGCGTGCCATCGAAGTATCCCAATCCGTGTTCGTCGGTCGGGAAATGCGACGGCACCCAGTCCAGCAAAACTCCGATACCTTGCTGGTGCAGATGGTCGACCAGGTACATGAAGTCCTGCGGCGTGCCATAACGCGCGGTGGGCGCGAAATACCCGGTGGTCTGGTAACCCCATGAGCCGTAGAACGGGTGCTCGGTGACCGGCATCAGTTCGACATGGGTGAAACCCATCTGGCGCGTGTACTCAGCCAGTTGGTGGGCCAGTTCACGGTAACCGAGGAATTCGCCGTTCTTGCGCCGCCATGAGCCCAGGTGCACCTCGTAGGTCGACATCGGCGCATCCAGCGCATTGTGGGCGGCGCGTTCGGCCATCCACCGGGCGTCACCCCAGTCGTGCTCCAGGCTCCAGATGCGCGAGGCGGTGGCCGGCGGCGATTCGGCGTAGATCGCGAACGGGTCGGCCTTGTCCACCACATAGCCGTTCTGGCGCGAACGGATCCGGTACTTGTAGGTCTGGCCCCGCTGCGCGCCCTTGACCGATCCGCTCCAGATGCCGGCGCCGCGAGCGCCCGGCGCCAGCGGGTCGGCATCGGCCGACCAGCCGTTCCAGTCGCCCATCACGCTGACCGCCTCTGCGTTGGGCGCCCAGACGGCAAAATGCGCCCCGTCCGGGGCCAGGTGGCAACCCAGCGTGTCGTAGAGCCGGTTGTGGGTGCCTTCGCGAAACAGGTAGTTGTCGGTGTCGGTTCGCATGGTTTCTCCCGTTGCATCGGCGCTGCGCCGTGGCGTCACGCCGGGTTGTCTTGGTCCGTGATCCTGGGGTTGCCCGTCTCTTCCTTCCGCAACAGGCTGCTACATCTGAGCCAGCGGAATGCCTGCAGCCCTGTCGTCGGCGCCAAGCCGGCCGATCAGCGCGCCCAGATCCTGCTCCAGTCGCGCCAGCGTGGCTTCGTCCAGGCTGTCCAGCGCCTGCGGCAACACGCCGGCGAACGGCCCTGGCGCCCGCTCCAGCACGTCCAGGCCCGGCGGCAACACATGCAACTGCACGGCGCGTCGGTCGTGGCCCTCCTTGCGTACCTGCAGCAATCCTTGCTCTGCCAGCGACTTGACCAGGTTGCTCGCCGTGGGCTGGCGCACGTCCATGGCTTGTGCCAGCCCGTGCACGCCGATACCCGGACGTTGTTGAACCACGTGCAAGGCCCATACCTGCGCGCCCCCGACCCCGACCTTTTTCTCGACCTGCTGGAAGTGGGTCTTGACGACGTTGAATACCAGCCGGAACTGGCGCAACACCCGGGCTGCGGCACGGGTCTCTTGCGCAGCGGCCGTGCGTGCGCCTGGTTCGGGTTCGATGGGGGACGTTGGCATGGTCTCGGTGGCGCAGCGATTTCGATCTGGCATGCATGCCGTCGACGATTACGACGGTGCCTGCCTGTTGCTCCGGTTCGCCATCAGTATAGATTGGTACAAATTCAACCTGCAAACGGCGGTTGAGTGCGCCCGAGCGCATGCGGCGCATGCGGCGCGCGGACCGGCTCTATCACGGAGGCAATGCGGGGCCCCGGGGGGCCTGGCGAAGCCAGGGCTGGGGGCAATCTCAAGCGGTGCTGGTTTCCAGCTGGCCCGAGAGGTCCAGCCAGCGTTCCTCGAGCTGGCGCAGGTCGTCGTTGACCGCCTTGAGGCGTTTGCCCAGCTCCGCGATCTCGGACGGGCGCACCACGCTGCTGAGGTGCGCCTCGAGCGCACTGCCTTCGCCATTGAGCACCCGCATGCGGGATTCGAGTTTGTCGATCTCCATTTGCAAGCTGCCGCGGCTCGGGCCGGATCGCGCCGGTTTGCGGCCGCCACCGGCGTCCTTGCCTGTGGCGGCGCCCTTGTTGGCACCCTTGGCGGTACCCGGGTTCGCATCCTGTTTGGCCTGTTCGCGCTGGCGTTTGGCTTCCTCCAGCAGGTAACGCTGGTAGTCGTCCAGGTCGCCGTCGAACGGTGCCACGCCTCCGCGCGAGACCATCCAGAACTCGTCGCAGACCGAACGCAACAGCGCCCGGTCGTGGCTCACCAGCATCACGGTGCCCTCGAATTCGTTCAGTGCCATGCCCAGCGCCTCGCGGGTGGCCAGGTCCAGGTGGTTGGTCGGCTCGTCGAGCAGCAGCAGGTTGGGGCGTTGCCAGACGATCATGCACAACACCAGGCGTGCCTTCTCTCCGCCGCTCATGCTGCCCACCGCCTGCTTGACCATGTCGCCGCTGAAATTGAAGTTGCCCAGAAAACTGCGCAGGTCCTGCTCGCGCGTGGCCTGGCCGGCGATCTTGCCGGCGGCGGTGAGCGCGCGCGCCAGCGCGATCATGTGGTCCAGCGGCGTATCGGCCGGCCGCAACACGTCGAGTTCCTGCTGTGCGAAGTAACCGATGTTCAGGCCCTTGCCTTCGATGATGTCGCCGTCGATGGGCTGCAGTTCGCGCGCGATGGTCTTGACCAGCGTCGACTTGCCCTGGCCGTTTGCGCCCAGGATGCCGATGCGCTGGCCTGCGAGCACCGAGCGGCTGATGCCACGCACGATGACGGTCGGCGGCGTGCCGATGGGCGCATCGTGCGGCGGCGGATAACCCACGCTGATCGCCTGCATGGCCAGCATCGGGTTGGGCAGGTTGGCCGGTTCCTTGAATTCGAAGCTGAAATCGGCCTCGGCCAGCAGCGGCGCGATCTTCTCCATCCGGTCCAGTGCCTTGACCCGGCTTTGCGCCTGCTTGGCCTTGCTCGCCTTGGCCTTGAAACGCGAGATGAATTTCTGCAGGTGGGCAATCTTTTCCTGCTGCTTCGAGTAGGCGTTCTGCTGCAGTTCCATCTGTTCGGCGCGCATGTCCTCGAACTTGCTGTAGTTGCCGCTATAACGCACCAGCTTGGCGGCGTCGATATGCAGTGTCACGTCGGTCACGGCGTCGAGGAACTCGCGGTCATGGCTGATCACCAGCATCGTGCCCTCGAACTTCTTGAGCCAGGCCTCGAGCCAGACCAGCGCGTCCAGGTCCAGGTGGTTGGTGGGTTCGTCCATCAGCAACAGATCTGCCGGGCACATCAGCGCACGTGCCAGCTGCAGCCGCATGCGCCAGCCGCCGGAGAAACTGTTCACCGGGTTGTCAAGTTCGGCGGTCTTGAAGCCCAGCCCGAGGATCAGCGCCTGGGCGCGCGCCGGCGCGTCATGGGCGCCCGCGTCGTGCAGTTCCATGTAGGCGTGGGCCATGCGGTCGCCATCGTCGCCGGCCTCGGCCGCCGCCACCTCTTGCTGCGCGGCGAGCAGGCGCACGTCACCCTGGATCACGAAATCAGTGGCCGCCATGTCGGTCTCGGGCATGTTCTGGGCCACCTGTCCCATGCGCCACTGGGCAGGCACGCTGAAATCGCCCGCGTCCTCGTGCAGCGAACCGTCGAGCAGCGCGAACAGCGACGATTTGCCGGCGCCGTTGCGCCCGACCAGGCCGACCTTTTCGCCAGGGTTCAGGGTCACCGAGGCGTTGTCCAGCAGAACCTTGGTGCCGCGGCGCAGGGTGACGTTCTTCAGGGTGATCATGATGGAATTGCGTGTCGGCCGTCGGTTCGGCCGTGTCTCGTGTTCAGCGGTAGGGTGGCAGCGCCAGCAAGGCTTCGCGGGCCAGCAGGCAGACCTGGTCGTCGCCGGCACTGGTTTCGAGCCAGAGCGCCGGCAGACTGGGAAAAGACACCTCGAAAAATTCCCGTTCGTGGCCAATCTCGAGCACCAGCGTGCCGCGCGATAGCAGGTGTGCAGGCGCATCGCGCAAAAGGCCGCGCACGAAGTCCATGCCATCGGCGCCGCCGGCGAGCGCGAGTTCGGGCTCAGCCCGGTATTCGGGGGGCAATTGTGCCATGCTGGCACTGTTCACATACGGCGGGTTGCACAGGATCATGTCGTAAGCACCGTCGGCTGCCGCCAGGCCGTCGCCCTGGCGCAGCCGGATGCGTTCACCCAGCGCATGGCGTTGCAGATTGATGCGGGCGACGTCCAGCGCGTCGCGCGAAATGTCGGCCGCATCAATCTGCAACCGCGGATAGGCCAGCGCGGCCAGGACGGCCAGGCTGCCACCGCCGGTGCACAGGTCGAGCAGGCGGTTGGCGCCCTGCGGCATCCAGGCGTCGAGCGCGCCGCTGGCGATCAGTTCGCCGATCAGGCTGCGCGGCACGATGCAGCGTTCGTCCACGTGAAAAGGCACGCCTTGCAGCCAGGCTTCGCCGGTGAGGTAGGCCGCTGGTTTACGCGACGCGATGCGTTGTTGCACCAGCGCACGGACCCGCTCGGTGTCGGCCGCATCGACCGGCCGCTTGGCGGGTGCGTCGGGCCCGCCCAGCACCGTATCCAGCGGCAGGCCCAGGCGCCACAACACCAGCCACGCGGCTTCATCCCAGGCATTGGTCGTGCCGTGGCCGAACGACACGCCAGCTGCGTCCAGTGCGTCGGCACTGGTTTCGATCAGCTGGCCGATGTTCATCGCCGCACCTGCGTGTCGGGTGTCTCGCGTATGCGCCGGATGTTGTTCGTCAGCGCTTCGATGTCGGCCAGCGCGACAGGCTCATCGACGATCCGCTGGCAATCGGCTTCCCTGGGCGTGAGGCAGGCCGGTGCAATCGGTTGGTCGCTCCGGTGCAACGGGGCCGACATCAATGTTTGACGTCCAGCGTGATCTCGGTGAACGAGGGCTCGTCGTCCGGTTCTTCCTCCGGCTTTGCCGTACGCGCCAGCGAGAAATCGTTCTCCATGCGCCACATCAGGTTGGTCGGCGAATCGGAGTTGGCCAGGCCTTCCTTGCGCTCGACGATACCCTCGACGATCAGGCGCGCGATGTCGGCCTCGAAGCTCTGCGAGCCTTCGGCCATGGATTTTTCCATCGCCTCCTTGATACCCGAGAAATCGCCCTTTTCGATCAGTTCGGCGATCAGCTTGGTGTTCAGCAGCACCTCGACCGACGGCACCCGGCCACCCGAGACGGTGCGCAGCAGGCGTTGCGACACCACCGCCTTGAGCGCCGCGGCAAGGTCGCCGAGCATCGTCTCGCGCACCTCGACCGGGTAGAAGCTCAGGATCCGGTTGAGCGCCTGGTAGCTGTTGTTGGCATGCATCGTGGCCAGGCACAGGTGGCCGGACTGGGCATACGCCAGCGCCGCCGACATGGTCTCGCGGTCGCGGATTTCGCCCACCAGGATGACGTCGGGCGCCTGGCGCAGCGCATTCTTGAGCGCGATTTCCAGCGATTGCGTGTCGGAGCCGATCTCGCGCTGGTTGATTACCGAGCGCTTGTTCTTGAACAGGAACTCGATCGGGTCCTCGATGGTGAGAATGTGGCCGGCCAGGTTTTCGTTGCGGTAATCGATCATCGATGCCAGCGTGGTGCTCTTGCCGGCGCCGGTGGCCCCCACCATCAGCAGCAGGCCGCGCTTGGTCATGATCAGCTCGCTCAGGATCGCGGGCAATGCCAGGCTCGACAGCGGCGGCACCTCGATCGCGATGAAGCGCACCACCGCCGCGATCGAGCCGCGCTGGCGCATCGCGCTGACCCGGAACCGGCCGACGCCAGGCAGTGGAAAACCCATGTTGAGCTCACCCGTGGCCTCGAGTTCGGCAATACGTTCCGCCGGCAGCACCTCGGCCAGCAGATTGCGCGGCGCGTCCGGTGGCAGCACCTGGTTGTTGATCGGGATACACAGGCCATTGATCTTGATCAGGGCCGGCGCATGGGCCGAGAGGTACACGTCCGAGGCCTTCTTGTCGCTCATCAGGCGCAGGATGCGCTCCATCGTTCCCGGTGTGGTGGTCGCCATGGTTGTTCCCTCGTGCTCAGTCGACAATCGATGCGATCAGTCGCGCAACAACTCGTTCAGGCTGGTCTTGGCGCGCGTCTGCGCATCGACCTTCTTGACGATGACCGCGCAATACAGGCTGTATTTGCCGTCGGCGCTGGGCAGGTTGCCCGATACGACGACCGAGCCGGCCGGCACGCGGCCGTAACTGACAGTGCCGCTGGCGCGGTCGTAGATCTTGGTGCTTTGCCCGATGTACACGCCCATCGAGATCACCGAGTTTTCCTCGATGATGACGCCCTCGACCACCTCGGACCGAGCGCCGATGAAACAGTTGTCCTCGATGATGGTCGGGCCGGCCTGCATCGGCTCGAGCACGCCGCCGATGCCGACGCCGCCGCTGAGGTGCACGTTCTTGCCGATCTGGGCGCAGGAGCCCACGGTAGCCCAGGTATCGACCATCGTGCCCTCATCGACATAGGCACCGATGTTCACGTAGGACGGCATCAGCACCACGCCCTTGGCGCAGTAACTGCCGCGCCGCGCAACCGCCGGAGGCACGACACGCACGCCACCGGCGCGCAAGGCGGCCTCGTCCTGGTCGGCGAACTTGGTTTGCACCTTGTCGTAGAAACCCAGGTCGCCGGCGCGCATGACCACGTTGTCACGCAACCGGAAACTCAGCAGCACCGCCATCTTGATCCATTGGTGGGTGGTCCACCGGCCCACACCGTCGCGCGTGGCCACGCGCAGCGTGCCGCCGTCAAGGCCGTCGATCACATGATCGACCGCGTCGACGACCTCCCGGGGCGCCGACTTGGCGGAGTATTCGGCACGGTTGTCCCACGCGGTTTCAATCGTCTTTTGCAGTTGGTCGACCATGTTGCTGGTTGTGGTTGATGAATAGGGGCGCCTGCTCAGCGCGTGTCACGCACGAACTGCACGATCCGGTGCGCGGCTTCTTCGCATTCCGCGGTCTCGGCCACCAGCGCCATCCGGATCCGTCCGGCACCCGGGTTGACACCATCGACCGCCCGGGCCAGGAAGCTCCCGGGCAGAACCGTGACATTGTAGAGAGCGAGCAGGTCGCGCGCGAACACAGTGTCGCTGCCGCGCACGCCGGCCCACAGGTAGAAGGCAGCGTCGGGCAACGCCACATCGAGCACCTCGGACAGGATCGGTGTGATGCGCTCGAACTTGGCCCGGTACAGCGCCCGGTTTTCCACGACATGGGCCTCGTCGCCCCAGGCCGCGATGCTGGCCGACTGCACGACCGGACTCATCGCGCTGCCATGGTAGGTGCGGTACAGCAGGAATGCCTTGATCAACTCGGCGTCGCCGGCGACGAAGCCGCTGCGCATGCCCGGCACACTGCTGCGTTTGGACAGGCTGGTGAAGGCCATCAGGCGCCGGAAGTCATGGCGCCCAAGCAGCGCGGCCGCCTGCAGTGCGCCCAGCGGCGGTTCGTCGCGGAAATAGATCTCGCTGTAACACTCGTCCGATGCGATGACGAAGCCGTGGCGGTCGCTGAGCGCGAACAATTTTTCCCACTCCGATAACGGCATCACGGCGCCGGTCGGATTGCCGGGTGAGCAGACATACAGCAACTGGGTGCGCGCCCAGACTGAATCGGGCACGGCGTCCCAGTCCTGCGCGAAGTTGCGCGCCGGGTCGGCGGACACAAACCAGGGCCTGGCTCCCGCCAGCAGCGCGGCGCCTTCGTAGATCTGGTAGAACGGGTTCGGGCACACCACCCACGGCTTGTCGCCTGGGACCGATCCGCGCGCGCCCGGATCGACGGCGGTTTGCGCAAACGCGAACAGGGCTTCGCGCGAACCGTTGACCGGCAGCACCTGGCTCGACGCATCGACCTGCAAACCGTAGCGCCGTTGCAGCCAGTCCGCGCAGGCGCGCCGCAGCGCCGGATCACCGGCGGTGGATGGGTAACTGGCCAGTCCGCTGGGCTGGCGGTTCAACGCGTCAGCAAAGGCCTGGGCAATGAAAGGCGGCGTTGCATGGCGCGGTTCGCCGATGCCCAGGCTGATGGGCCGGTAGTCGGGGTGGGGCGTGACGTCGGCGAACAACGTACGCAGACGCTCGAAGGGGTAGGCCTGCAGCAGGCCCAACAAAGGGTTCATGGGCCCGGATTATCCAGCCTCGCGCAGGCGGGGCCCCGCGGCGTGCCGGGTTCTGCGGCGGTTGTCGGCGGCCTGCGCGCGCTGTCAGCGCTTGGACGAACCACCGGAGCGCTTGCGCGCCGACTCCGGCGCCTTTGGCGATGTTGCGTCTGACTTGCGCGGCATGTCACCGATGACCGATTTGAGCGGGCACACCTTGAACGCCGGACATTTCTCGCATCCGGCAAGCAAGGCGATGGGACATAACGTCATGGCAGCGGACCCTGAGGGCAGAGATGACAGGGTGACCAGTATGCGCCTTCGGGATGGTGGCCGCAAGTCGCTGTCGCTGTCGCTGTCGCTGGCGCAGCCGCGGCGCCGAAGACGCCCTGCGATACTCCGAAACGGACCGTCGAGGCCCTACCCATGTATTGCAGGGTAGACAAACGCGTCGAAATGTGCCCCAATTTGTGCGGTTGCGCGATGCTGTGCAGAGTGCTCCCAACCGAGCCGCTTCGCGCCTGGCCCCCGCAGGGTGGGCAGACAACCTGGGATCGCCCGGTGTTTCTGCCGAGGCAAAAAGGCGTGGTGCATGCGCAGGCGTGGCGTTGTGTTGTTGTTTCACCGTTGTGGCGCATCCGGTTTGGCGGCCACCGCGTCGTTTTCTGGCGACAACGGGTCGATTTTGTTGGACTGCAGGGGTTTCACACCATGGTCACATCAGGTTCAGGCGTTTTGCGGACAGCCCGTCAGCGGCGTGCACTGGTCGTGGCGCTGGCGGCGATCTATGGCATGGCGCCGCAGTTCGTCCAGGCCAATCCGGGGGGTGCCATCGTCGTGCATGGCCAGGCCACGATACAGACCCAGGGCAACAAGCTGACGGTCACGAACACGCCGGGCGCCATCATCAACTGGCAACAGTTCTCGATCGGTGCCGGTGAGACGACCTTCTTTCAGCAGCAGAGCGCAGCCAGCACCGTGCTCAACCGAGTGCAGGCGCTCAATCCGGCGCTCAAGAGCCAGATCGATGGCACGCTGGGCTCCAATGGCAAGGTGTTCCTGATCAACCCGAACGGCGTCGTATTCGGCGCGGGCAGCGTCATCGACACCCAGGGTTTCGTTGCCTCCACTTTGTCGCTGAACGATGAAGACTTCAAGGCCGGCCGGTTCCGGTTTGCCCGCGATGGCGTGGCGGGTGACATTCAGGTGCAGGGCCGCATCAGTTCCGGCAATGGCGATGTCTATCTGATCGCGCCCAATGTAGGAACCGATGGCAATGCCGTGATCCGCTCGGACGGTGGCAACATCGTGCTGGCCGCCGGCGAAATGGTCGAGATCACCGGTCGCAATCTCAACGACATCACTTTTGAGGTCCAGAACCGCGGCAATGCGGTCGTCAACCTGGGTCGGCTGGAAGGCGGTGCGGTTGGTGTGTTTGCCGGCACCTTGCGCCATTCGGGGGTTGTTCAAGCACAGACGCTGGCGCTGGAGGGTGGTCGCCTGGTACTCAAGGCGCAGGGCGATGTGACGCTGGCCGCCAACAGCCAGGTGCGCGCCGACGGCCAGACCGTCGGCGGTGCGATCGTTGTATCTTCACAGTCCGGCAGTGTGACGCTCGACCATGGCGCACGGGTCAGCGCGCGGGCGACGGCCGCCTCGCCAGTCGGTCAGGCGAGCACCGTCGGCGGCGGCATCGAGATCACTGCAGGTGTCGGATTCGTCGCGCTCGAGGCTGGTTCGCGGGTGTCTGCCGATGCGGGCCGGGGCGGCGCGATCCGGATTGCAGCGCACAAGCTGGTCCAGGATGGTGCGATCGACGCTGACGGTTCCGCCACTTTTGGCGGCTCGGTCCGGCTGCAGGCCGACAGCCGGTTGATCCAGGGAGCATCCGCGAGCGTGTCGGCGCGCGGTGTGTTGCGTGGCGGCGACATCCACATCAGTGCGGATACCTCGGCCGACTCCGCCGGCCACCTGTTCAGCTCGGGGCAGCTGCAGGCCAGTGCCAGCAGTGGTGTCGGGGGTTCGGTGACGGTGACCGGTCGCGACGTGACGCTGGCCGCGGCCCGGATCGACGCCGATGGCGACGCCGGTGGCGGCACCATCCGTGTCGGCGGGGGTCGCGCCGGTGCCGACTCCTCGATGGCCAATGCCACCAACCTGACCGTCACGGCTGCAACCGCGCTGTATGCCAGCGCCCGGATCGATGGCGACGGCGGCAACATCCTGACCTGGGCTGACGCCAGTAACCGGTTCGCCGGTGAGATGACGGCCCGTGGCGGCACGCAAGGTGGCAACGGCGGAACACTCGAGGTGTCCGCCCGACAAGAAGTGCAGTTCGGGGGTATGGCCGATGCTGGAGCCCCGATGGGGCAGGGCGGGCACTTTCTGCTCGATCCCAAATTCATCGTGATCCAGTCGGCGGTGTTCATTCCGGGGGTCAGTGTCGAACTGCTCGACCCGAACCCGGGCTCGGGGGATCTATTCGGGCAGAGCCTGCAGTTGCTGAACAACGGCAACATCCTGGTCTTCGATACAAACGACGATTTCACCGCCACCAACGCCGGCGCGATCTACCTGTACGACGGACTCACCGGTGGGTTGATCTCGAACCTGCGTGGCAGTGCCGCCAACGACCGGATCGGCAGCAGTGGCGTGGTGCGCAATCTCAGCGGCGGCAACGTGCTGCTGTCCAGCCCGTTCTGGAACGGTTCCGCCGGTGCCTTGACGCCGTTCAACGCCACCACGGGTGTGGCCGGTCCGTTGTCGTCAGCCAACAGTCTGGTCGGTGCGGCCGCCGGCGACCAGATCGGAAGCAGTGGCATCGGCACGCTGTCAGGGGGCAAACTCGCGATTTTCAGCCCGAACTGGAACAGCGCCGCAGGCGCGATCACCTGGGCGGACAGCACGAACGGCATCACCGGTGTGGTGTCTTCGGCGAACAGCCTGGTGGGTGGCCTGGCCAATGACCGTGTCGGCAACAGCGGC
>CAZADK010000068.1:4087-11804 GCA_964483855.1 uncultured Rhodoferax sp. | reverse complement strand
GGCCGAGCACGGCGTGGTGGTCGAGAAGACCGGCCTTTACAGCTTCTTCATCCTGTTCACGATCGGCATCACCAAGGGGCGCTGGAACACCTTGTTGACCGCATTGCAGCAGTTCAAGGACGACTACGCCAAAAACCAGCCGATGTGGCGCATCTTGCCGGAGTTCTGCCGCGACAACCCGAAATACGAAAAGATGGGCCTGGCCGACCTGTGCCAGTTCGTGCACCAGCTCTACGCCAAGTACGACATCGCCCGCCTGACGACCGACATGTACCTGAGCGATCTGGCGCCTGCCATGACGCCGACCGACGCCTTTTCCCACATCGCGCGGCGCAAGACCGAGCGGGTGGAGATCGATCACCTGGAGGGACGGGTCACGGTGGGCCTGGTCACGCCGTATCCGCCCGGCATCCCGTTGCTGATACCGGGCGAGGTGTTCAATCGCAAGATCGTCGACTACCTCAAGTTCTCACGCGAGTTCAATCAACAGTGCCCGGGATTCGGCACCGACATCCATGGCCTGGTCAGCGAACCGGACGAGTCCGGCAAGTTGCGGTATTACGCCGATTGCGTGGCGCCCGGCTGACGCTGGCGGCGGCATCTGCGCGCGGCCCTGGCGGGCGAGGGCGGCGCGCTCAGGTTGAGCCGTCGCCCACGGTCGAGATGGCGACTGCGTTGAAACCGCCGTCCACATAGGTGATCTCCGCGCTGACGCCGGCGGCCAGGTCGCTGAGCAGGAAGGCGGCCACGTTGCCGACATCGTCGATCGTGACATTGCGCCGGATCGGGGAGGCTCTGGCCACCACGCCGAGCAATTTGCCGAAATCCTTGATGCCGCTGGCCGCCAGCGTCTTGATCGGGCCGGCGCTGATGCCATTGACCCGCGTGCCGCGCGGCCCCATCGCCTCGGCCAGATAACGCACCGATGCCTCGAGCGAGGCCTTGGCCAGACCCATGGTGTTGTAGTTCGGCACGATACGCTCGGCGCCCAGATAGGTCAGCGTCAACAACGACGACTTGGCGCCGAGGTAGGGCAGGGCCGCCTTGGCCATGCCGGCGAAGCTGTAGGCGCTGATGTCATGTGCGATGCGGAAGTTCTCGCGGGACAGGCCGTCCAGGAAGTTGCCGGCGATCGCCTCGCGGGGCGCAAAGCCGATGGCGTGCACAAAGCCGTCGAACCGAGGCCAGGTCTTCGACAAGTCCGCGAACAGGCGCTCGATCTGGGCATCGTCGCCCACGTCGCAGTCGAAGATCAGCTGCGAGTCCAGGCCGGCGGCAAATTCGGTGATCCGGTCCTTGAACCGCTCGCCGACATAACTGAAAGCCAGTTCCGCGCCCTGGGCGCGGCAGGCCTTGGCGATGCCGTAGGCGATCGAACGGTTGCTGAGCACACCGGTGATCAACAGTTTTTTACCGGCGAGAAAACCCATGCGTCAGTCTCCTTGAAAAATCCGGGAGAATTGTCGCATGCGCAATTGGATGCTCCTGATGTTGATGCAGCTGGCCTGGCCGGCGTGGGCAGCGCACGGTTACGCGTTGTGGGGTGACCTGAAGTACCCGGCCGGCTTCAGTCACTTCGGCTATGTCAACCCCCAGGCGCCCAAGGGTGGCGAGTTGCGCCTGGTCAGCAATCTGCGGGTATCGACCTTCGACAAGTACAACCCGTTCACGATCCGGGGCAGCGCGCCGGCCTACCTGTCCGCCTTGATGTTCGACACCCTGCTCTCGGGTGCACTCGATGAGACCGGGTCCGGTTACGGTCTGCTGGCGGAAGATGTCGCGGTCGCGGACGATGGTCTGTCAGCCACCTTTCGCCTGCGGCCGCAGGCCCGGTTCCACAACGGCGACCCGGTGCTGGCCGCCGACGTCAAGCACAGCTACGACACCTTGATGGGTCCGCACGTGTCGCCAGCCTACAAGACCATCTTGCAGGAGGTGGCTGGCATCGAGGTGCTCGATGAACGCACCGTGCGTTACCGCTTTCGCCAGCCGAACCGTGAATTGCCGTTGACGGTCGGCGGCCTGCCGGTGTTCAGCCGCAAATGGGGCATGGAGAACGGCATCACCAAGACCTTCGACAAAGTGGTGATGGACATCCCGATCGGCAGCGGTCCCTACAGGATCGGCCCGGTCAAGTTTGGCAAGGACATCACCTACGTCCGCGATCCGGACTACTGGGCGCGCGACCTGAACGTGCGCCGTGGCACCGGCAACTTCGATCGCATCACCGTCAAGATCTACAAGGACAACACCGCGCGGCTGGAGGCGCTCAAGGCTGGCGAGTTCGACCTGATGCGTTTTTTCTCGGCGGGCGACTGGGCGCGCCGGGTCAGCGGCAAGCGCTTTGACAGCGGGGAACTGGTCAAGGCCGAGTTCCGGCATCGCCTGCCCTCGGGTTTCCAGAGTTATGTGCTCAACACCCGGCGCCCGATGCTCGCCGATGCGCGGGTGCGGCAGGCCCTGGGCCTGGCCTTCGACTACGAGTGGATGAACCGCCAGATGTTCTACAACTCGTACCAGCGGGTCAACGGTCTGTTCGGCAACACCGATTGCCAGGCCACCGGCACGCCTTCGGCCGACGAGATGGCGCTGCTCGAACCCTGGCGCGGCAAGGTGCCCGACGCCGTGTTCGGCCCGGTGGCGGCGCCGCCGCGCACCGATGGCGATTCGTCCTTGCGTGGCAATCTGCGCCAGGCCAAGGCCTTGCTCAACGACGCCGGCTGGTCGGTGCGCGACGGCAAGCTGCGCAACACCCAGGGCGTGCCGCTGGTGCTCGAATACATGGACAGCAACGAAGGTGGTGCCCGCACGGTGACCCCATGGGCGCGCAACCTCGAGAAGATCGGCGTCACGCTGGTGTTCCGCCCGGTTGACTTTGCGCTTTACCAGCAACGGTTGCAGAAGTTCGATTTTGATGTCACGACACTGGCTTACCAGGGCACCCACAATCCCGGGCAGGATTACGCCGACCTGTTTGGCAGCAAGGCGGCGGACATCGAGGACTCGGGCAACATGACCGGCGTCAAGAGTCCGGCCATCGATGCGCTGGTGGCCCGCATGACCAGCGCAGGCAGCAAGGCCGAACTGCTGCCGGCCTGCCGTGCGCTGGAGCGGGTGGTGGCGCATAACCACATCCTGATTCCACAGTGGACCGCCGGCACCCACCGTATCGCCTACAACGCGTGGCGGCTGGCGCGGCCGGAGCAGATGCCACCCTACGCCCAGGGCGAGGGTTGGGCGATCGACACCTGGTGGGCGAAGAAATAATCCATGTTCGCGTATATCCTCAAGCGCTTGCTGCTGATGGAGCCCACCTTGCTGGGTGTGCTGACCATCACCTTCATCGTGATCCAGTTCGTGCCCGGGGGTCCGGTCGAGCAGTACCTGGCGGAGGCCAAGGCGGGGGCGACAGCTGGCGGCGGTGCCGAGGGCGGCGGCCTGACCTACCGCGGCGCCCAGGGCGTGGACAGCAAGCGTCTGGAGCAGATCAAGGCCCTGTACGGATTCGACAAACCAGCGCATGAGCGCTTCGTCGATATGCTGGTGCGGTTTGCGCGTTTCGACCTGGGCCGCAGCTTCTTTCAGAACAAGGACGTCGGCGAACTGATCGTCGAGAAATTGCCGGTGTCGATCACGCTCGGCCTGTGGACCTTTTTCATCAGCTACGGCATTGCGGTGCCGCTGGGCGTGGCAAAGGCGGTGCGTGCCGGCACCCGGTTCGACTTCGTCACCACACTGATCGTGCTGGTGGGTTACGCGATTCCCGGCTTCGTGCTCGGTGTTGCGCTGCTCGTCATCTTTGGCGGACAGTTGCAATGGTTCCCGCTGCGGGGGCTGACATCGAGCAACTGGGACGAGCTGACCTGGGGCGCCCGGATCGTCGATTACCTGTGGCATATCGCGATGCCGGTGACCGCCATGGTGCTGGGCAGTTTCGCCGTCACCGCGATGCTGACCAAAAATGCATTCCTGGAAGAAATCCGCAAACAGTACGTCGTGACGGCGCGCGCCAAGGGGCTCGGCGAAGGCCAGGTGTTGTGGAAACACGTGTTCCGCAATGCGCTGATCCCGATCATCACGGGTTTTCCGGCCGCCTTCATCGGAGCGTTCTTCACTGGTGCGTTGCTGATCGAGACTTTGTTCTCGCTCGACGGCATGGGCCTGCTCAGTTACGAGAGTGTGATCCGGCGCGACTATCCCGTGGTGCTGGGCACCTTGTACCTGTTCACGCTGATCGGTCTGGTCACCAAGCTGATATCGGATCTGTGTTACGTCTGGGTCGACCCGCGTGTCAAATTCGACTGATGTGAAACAGCCCCCACGCTCACTGCGTTCGCTGCCCCCCGGGGGGGCCGTCAGTGCCTTCGGACCGGCCGGGCGGCACTGACATGGCAACGCGCCCCCCCAGCCACTCACCGGCGCGTCGCGCGTGGGCGCGGTTCCGGCGCAACCGGCTGGGTTACTGGAGCCTGCTCGCGTTTTGCACCATGGCGGTGCTGAGCCTGTTCGCCGAGGTGGTTTCAAACGACCGTCCCCTGGTTGTGCGGTACGAGGGGAGTTATTACTTTCCGCTGGTCCGGGACTACCCCGAGACGACCTTTGGCGGAGACTTCCTGACTGCCACCGATTACCTCGACCCGTTCATCCGCGAGCGTCTCGCGCAGGATGGCAACTGGGCGATCTTTCCGCTGAACCGTTACGGACCGAAGACACTGAATTATTTTGCCGCCAACCCCAATCCGTCGGCACCCACGAGCGAGAACTGGCTGGGCACCGACGACCGCGGGCGCGATCTGCTGGCCCAGCTCATCTACGGTTTTCGCGTCAGTGTGTTTTTTGCGCTGGCACTGACAGTCACCGGCGTCGCGATCGGTGTGCTGGCGGGCGCGCTGCAGGGCTTTTTCGGCGGCAAGACCGACCTGGCCTTCCAGCGTTTCATCGAGATCTGGGGCGCGATGCCAGAGTTGTATTTGCTGATCATCTTCAGCGCCATCTTCGCGCCCAGCCTGGCGCTGCTGCTGGTGTTGCTGAGCCTGTTCGGCTGGATGGGTCTGTCGGACTATGTGCGTGCCGAGTTTCTACGCAATCGCCAGCTCGACTACGTGCGCGCTGCGCGCGCCCTGGGCGTGGGCAACTGGCAGATCATCGTGCGCCATATCCTGCCCAACAGCCTGACGCCGGTCGTCACCTTCCTGCCGTTTCGCATGAGCGGCGCGATCCTGGCGCTCACCTCGCTCGATTTTCTGGGCCTGGGTGTTCCTCCGGGTACACCGTCGCTGGGTGAGTTGCTCGCGCAGGGCAAGAACAACATCGACGCCTGGTGGATCTCCCTGTCCACCTTCGCGGTGCTGGTGATGACGCTGCTGCTGCTGACGTTCATGGGCGACGCCCTGCGTGACGCTCTGGACCCGCGCAAGGTCGATCATGTGCCGGCGCCGGAGACGAAGGCATGACGGCGCTGCTCGAGGTCCGGGATCTGCGCGTGGCCTTTGGCGGCACCGACGTCGTCAAGGGCATCGATTTTTCAATCGCCAACGGCGAGAAACTCGCGCTGGTCGGGGAATCGGGCTCGGGCAAGACCGTCACTGCGCTGAGCCTGCTCGGCCTGGCCACCAATGCGCATTGCCGTGGATCGGCCCGGTTCACCGGCAACGAGGGCAGCGTCGATCTGCTGGCACTGCCCGAACCGGAGCTGCGCACGATCCGCGGGCGCGACATCGCGATGATCTTCCAGGAACCGATGACTGCGCTCAACCCGCTGTTTCCGGTCGGCAACCAGATCGCCGAGGTGTTGCAGCTCAAACAGGGCCTGGACAAGGATGCCTGCGCCAAGGCCGTGGTAGAACTGCTGGCCAGCACCGGCATTTCTGAACCCGCGCGCCGCGCCCAGGCCTTTCCGCACCAGCTTTCGGGTGGCCAGCGCCAGCGCGCCATGATCGCGATGGCATTGGCCTGCAAGCCCAAGCTGTTGCTGGCCGACGAGCCCACGACGGCCCTGGATGTCACGGTCCGGGCCCAGATCCTGGGGCTGCTGGCTGATTTGCAGCGTGAATACGGCATGGCGGTGCTCATGATCACGCACGACCTGAACCTGGTGCGCAAGTTCGCCGACCGGGTGGCGGTGATGGAAAACGGACGTCTGGTCGAGCACGGCACCGTCCAGGCCGTGTTTGCCAGCCCGCAACATGCCTATACCCGCAAGTTGATCGACAGCCGGCCCAAGCGCGATGTCGCCGAAGCCGGGCCTGATGTGACAGCGGACGCTGCGCCGTTGCTGCAGGCCCGCGACGTGTCGGTAGCCTATCCGGTGCCGATTCCCGGGCTGCGCGGCTTGTTGCGCAAGGGTGCCTTCGTTGCTGTCAAGGGCGTCACGTTCACGATCACGCCGGGCCGAACGCTGGGCGTGATCGGCGAGTCCGGCTCCGGCAAGTCCACACTGGCGCTCGCGGCGCTCGGACTGCAGCCCTACAGCGGCGAACTGCAGGTCACCGGGCAGCCATGGGGGCGCGGCAAGGCCTCGGACAAGGCCTTGCGTCGCATCCTGCAGGTGGTGTTCCAGGATCCTTTTTCGTCGTTGTCGCCACGCATGACAGTGGAGGAGATCGTCGGCGAGGGACTGCTGGTGCACCAGGCGTCCATGTCCAGGTCCGAGCGTCAGCAGCGGGTGCTGCAGGCGCTGGCCGAGGTCGGACTGCAGGAGCAGCAGTTTCCCAACCTGCTGAGCCGTTATCCGCACGAGTTTTCCGGCGGGCAGCGCCAGCGTCTGGCCGTCGCTCGCGCCCTGATCGTCGAGCCGAGTCTGCTGGTGCTCGACGAGCCCACCAGTGCGCTGGACGTGACAATCCAGCAGCAGGTGTTGCGGCTATTGCAGACGCTGCAGCGCGAGCGCCAGCTCAGCTATCTGCTGATCACCCATGACGTGGACGTGATCCGTGCCATGGCGCACGACGTTCTGGTCATGAAGGATGGCGAGGTCGTCGAATCCGGCTCGGTGGCGCAGGTGCTGGACGCGCCGCAGCACCCCTACACACAAGCTCTGGTGGCTTCGGTGGCCTGATCCCGGCGGCCCGTGGGCCGGCCACGCGGGCGATTTTCCGATGTTGTGAACCCGCAAACTGGTGCTAAACAGTGGCCAAAAGCGTGTCGACACGCAACTTTTTGCAGTAGAATGCGGGCTTCACGACCAAACGGGCGGGTTTTCACCGCCCGTTTTTTTTGGTCGCGCAGATTGTGTGCAGGGAACACTGACAGAGGACGTGGGTCGAATGGCGTTGCAGCAGCTTGTCGAGCAGACGGTGACCGGGTTGGGTTACGAGCTGATCGAGATCGAACGGCTGGCCAGCGGCCTCTTGCGCATCACGATCGATCTGCCGTGGTCCCCGGATGCCGCAGAGGCATTCACGGGCCCGGCGCAATCGCAGTTCGTCACCGTCGAGGATTGCGAGAAGGTCACCCGCCAGTTGCAGTTTGCGCTGGAGGTCGATGGTATCGAATACCGCCGACTCGAAGTGTCTTCACCTGGCATCGACCGGTTGCTGCGCGGGGAGCGCGATCTGGAACGTTTCCAGGGCTGCGAGGTCGACGTCACGCTGAACGCAGCTGTCGGAGCGGCGGCGCAGGGTCAGGTGAATGCGAATCGCAAGAAGTTTCGCGGCACGCTCGAACGGGTCGTGGCCGCCGATGGCAGCCCTGCAGGTTGGCAGCTGGTCTGGAGCGA
>CAZADK010000068.1:0-4077 GCA_964483855.1 uncultured Rhodoferax sp. | reverse complement strand
AGATCAAGCCGGGCCAGCGGGTGAGCAAGCATCGCGCACCTGCGCCGGTTCAGGCGCTGGGTTTCGTGCTGGGCGAGGTGCGTGAGGCGCGCCTGGCGCCGCTGGTGAATTTCAAGGGCCGTGGCGCCGCCACGGGTTCGGTCGAGGGGTGAGCAAGGACGCTGCCGCGCTGGTGCGGCGGGTCGGGGGTCCGGCGCAAGCCGGCCGCACAGCTCTGATGTGGATTGAAATGGGAGTGGAGTGACATGAATCGCGAAATGTTGATGTTGGTTGAAGCCATCTCGCGCGAGAAAAGCGTCGAGCGTGACGTGGTGTTTGCAGCCGTCGAGGCCGCATTGGCGCAGGCGACCAAGAAGCTCTTTCAGGGCGAGGTGGACATCCGCGTGGCTGTCGATCGGGACACCGGCGCCTACGAGACCTTCCGTCGCTGGCACGTGGTGCCGAACGAAGCCGGCCTGCAACTGCCCGACCAGGAGATCTTGCTGTTTGAAGCGGAAGAGCAGATTGCCGACATCGAGGTCGATGAATACATCGAGGAAGCCATCGATTCATTGCCCATCGGCCGCATTGGCGCGATGGCGGCCAAGCAGGTCATCCTGCAAAAGATCCGTGACGCCGAGCGCGAAATGCTGCTCAACGACTTCATGTCGCGCGGCGAGAGGATTTTTGTGGGCACCGTCAAGCGCATGGACAAAGGGGACATCATCGTCGAGGTCGACCTGACGCTGCGCGGCGCTCCCATCATCCTGTCGCGCTCGGCGCCGGCATTCATGATCGAGTTGTTCCGCACCGAGGTGCCGGAGATCGAGCAGGGCCTGCTCGAGATCAAGTCCTGCGCCCGGGACCCTGGTTCGCGGGCCAAGATCGCCGTGCTCTCGCATGACAAGCGGGTCGACCCGATCGGCACTTGCGTCGGTGTGCGCGGCACGCGGGTCAATGGCGTCACGAACGAACTGGCAGGTGAACGCGTCGACATCGTGCTTTGGAGCGAGGACCCGGCCCAGTTCGTGATCGGCGCGCTGGCCCCGGCCAACGTGTCTTCCATCGTCGTGGACGAGGAGCGCCATGCCATGGACGTGGTCGTGGACGAGGAGAACCTGGCGATCGCGATTGGCCGCGGCGGGCAGAACGTGCGCCTGGCGTCCGAGCTGACCGGCTGGAAGATCAACATCATGGACGCGAGCGAGTCGGCCCAGAAGCTGGCCGACGAGACCGATTCCGGGCGCCGCCTGTTCATGGAAAAACTCGATGTAGACGAAGAAATCGCCGATATCCTGATCGCCGAAGGCTTCACCAGCCTGGAGGAAGTGGCCTATGTGCCGTTACAGGAGATGCTCGAGATCGAGAGCTTCGATGAAGACACGGTCAATGAGCTGCGCTCTCGCGCCAAGGATGCTTTGCTGACGATGGAAATCGCCCACGAGGAAAATGTCGACGCAGTTTCGCAGGATTTGCGCGAACTCGAAGGCCTGACAACCGAATTGATTGGCAAGCTGGCCGACAAGGGGGTTCACTCCCTGGACGACCTGGCCGACCTGGCCGTCGATGAACTCACCGAAATCACCGGCCAGTCAGAGGACGAGGCCAAGGCACTGATCATGAAGGCCCGTGAACATTGGTTCACGAACGAGCCTGCCGCGCAAGAGTGATGGCCATGCAGTAACAGATTCAGGGATGGCTGACGTTTGCCCGTAGCGCGTGTCATGCCGAACAAAAGGTAGTACAACATATGTCCAGTACGACAGTTGCCGAGTTCGCCAACGAACTCAAGAAATCCACCGCAACGCTGCTTGAGCAACTCAAGGCCGCGGGCGTGCCCAAGGCTCAAGCGACCGATCGCGTGACCGAGGCAGACAAGCACAGCCTGCTGAACTATCTGCATACCAGCCACGGCACGTCCACGTCCGAGCGCAAAAAGATCACGCTGGTCAAGAAGCAGACGACCGAGATCAAGCAGGCCGATGCATCCGGCAAGGCGCGCACGATCCAGGTGGAAGTGCGCAAGAAGCGCACCTTCATCCGGCGCGACGACGGTGTCGAGGCCGTGGTTGAAGCCCCTGCCCAAGCTCTGGCGGCCGAGCCGGCGCAGCCCGTCGTCGATAACCTGGAGTTGGCACGGCGCGAGGAAGAGGCGCGTCGACAAGCTGAACTGATCCGTCGCCAGGAGGAAGACCTGGCCGAGAAGCGCCGCCAGCGCGAGGAACAGGAAGCCAAGGCGCGTGCCGCCTCCGAGGTAGCGGCCGCCAGTGCGGCTGCCGCCAGCCAGAAGACGCTGGCCGAAGTGTCCGAGGGCACACCCGATGACCGCGCAGCCGAGGAGGCAGCAGTCAAGGCGGCGGAGAAGACCCGTGCCGACGCCAACCAGAAAGCGACCGCCCAGGCCAAGGCGCGCGCCGACGAGGAAACCGCGCGCGCAGTCGATCTGAGCACGCGCCGGCGCAAGGCCGAGGCCGAGGCCGCCGCCATTCGCGAGATGCTGGCCACGCCCAAGATGGTGCAGGTGGCCAAGAAGCCGGAGGAGGTCAAGCCTGTCGCCAAGGGAACGTTGCACAAGCCGGCCGTCGGCAGTGCCGTGGCGCGCGCCAAGCCAGGTGCGACCACCAGCCCCGGTGCGGGCGCAGCACCGGGCGCCGGCAAGGAAGTCAAGTCGGCCAAGCTCTCGAGCAGCTGGGCCGGCGACCCGTCCAAGAAGAAGGCGATCCCGACCCGTGGCGACACTGGCGGTGGCCGCGGCAACTGGCGCGGCGGCCCGCGGGGGCGCCGTGGCAGCCACGATCGTGGCCACAGTGATGACCGTATGCAGTCGGCGCCGGCAGAGTTCCGGATGCTCGAGGTGCATGTGCCCGAGACCATCACTGTGTCCGAGCTGGCCCACAAGATGGCGATCAAGGCATCCGAGGTGATCAAGCACCTGATGAAGCTGGGCCAGATGGTGACGATCAACCAACCGCTGGACCAGGACACCGCGATGATCGTGGTCGAGGAGATGGGGCACACCGCCGTCGTCGCCGCGCTCGATGATCCGGAGGCTTTCACTGACGAAGAATCGGGACAGGCCGAAGGCGAGGCGTTGCCACGCGCCCCGGTGGTCACGGTCATGGGTCACGTCGACCATGGCAAGACCTCCTTGCTCGACTACATCCGCACCGCCAAGGTGGCCGCGGGCGAGGCCGGTGGCATCACCCAGCACATCGGGGCCTACCATGTGCAGACGCCACGTGGCATGATCTCTTTCCTGGACACCCCGGGCCACGAGGCATTCACTGCGATGCGTGCACGTGGCGCCAAGGCCACCGATATCGTGATCCTGGTGGTCGCGGCCGATGACGGCGTGATGCCGCAGACGCGCGAGGCCATCAAACACGCCAGGGCGGCCAATGTGCCGTTGGTAGTGGCGATCAACAAGATCGACAAACCCGGTGCCAACCCGGAACGTGTCAAGAACGAGTTGGTGTCCGAAGAGGTGATTCCGGAAGATCTCGGTGGTAATTCGCCGTTTGTGCCGGTGTCGGCCAAGACCGGCGAAGGCATCGATGCCCTGCTCGAGCAGGTGTTGCTGCAGGCCGAGGTGCTGGAGCTCAAGGCGCCGGTCGAAGCCATGGCCAAGGGTCTTGTCATCGAGGCGCGTTTGGACAAGGGCCGTGGCCCCGTGGCGACCGTGCTGGTGCAGTCCGGTACGCTGGCGACCGGAGACATCGTGCTGGCCGGCTCGACCTACGGCAGGGTGCGCGCCATGCTGGACGAAAACGGCAAGGCTGTGAAGACGGCCGGGCCGTCGATACCGGTCGAGATCCAGGGTCTGACCGAGGTGCCGCAGGCGGGCGACGAGTTCATGGTGCTGCCCGACGAGCGCCGCGCGCGCGAGATCGCGACTTACCGTGCGGGCCGTTTCCGCAACACCAAGCTGGCGAAACAGCAGGCGGCCAAGCTCGAGAACATCTTCACCGACATGACGGCGGGCGAGGTCAAAACCGTGCCGATCATCGTCAAGGCCGATGTACAGGGTTCGCAGGAAGCGCTGGCGCAAAGCCTGGTCAAGCTCTCGACCGACGAGATCAAGGTGCAGATGGTGTATGC
>CAZADK010000067.1:9366-11808 GCA_964483855.1 uncultured Rhodoferax sp. | reverse complement strand
CCTTCATGACCGCGACCTGGAAGACCGCGCCCTGCCTGGCGTTCGGCAACACCGCGGTGCTCAAGATGAGCGAGTTGTCACCGCTGACCGCGGCGCGGCTGGGTGAACTGGCGCTGGAGGCCGGCATCCCCGCCGGCGTGCTGAACGTGGTGCATGGCACCGGCAAGGACGCCGGCGACCCGTTGTGCCGGCATCCGGACGTGCGCGCGATCTCGTTCACGGGCTCCACCGTCACCGGCAACCGCATCGTGCAGGCCGCGGGGCTGAAGAAGTTCAGCATGGAACTGGGCGGCAAATCACCGTTCGTGATCTTCGACGACGCCGACCAGGCACGGGCGCTGGATGCCGCGGTATTCATGATCTTCTCGAACAACGGCGAACGCTGCACCGCCGGCTCGCGCATCCTGGTGCAGCAATCGATCTATGCCGACTTCGTGCAGAAGTTCGTCGAACGCGCCAAGCGAATTTCTGTTGGCGATCCGATGGACGAGACGACCATCGTCGGGCCGATGATCAGCCCGTCGCATCTGTCCAAGGTGCTCAGCTACATCGAACTCGGACCGAAGGAAGGCGCCACGCTGGTGTGCGGCGGACTGGGCGCACCGGCGCTGCCGCCGCGGGTGCAACGTGGCAACTATGTGCTGCCCACGGTATTCGCCGACGTCGACAACCGCATGCGAATCGCGCAGGAGGAGATCTTCGGCCCGGTGGCTTGCCTGATCCCGTTCACCGACGAGGCCGATGCGATTCGCGTGGCCAACAACATCGCCTATGGCCTGTCCAGCTACGTGTGGACCGAGAACCTCGGCCGCGCGCACCGCGTCGCCGCCGCCATCGAGGCTGGCATGTGTTTCATCAACAGCCAGAACGTGCGCGACCTGCGCCAGCCGTTCGGCGGCACCAAGGCCAGCGGCATTGGTCGCGAAGGCGGCACCTGGAGCTACGAGGTGTTCTGCGAACCGAAGAACGTCGCAGTGTCGATGGGTTCGCACCCTATTCCACACTGGGGTGCGGCGTGACGGCGCGCACCAGTGCGTGCGCCACCATGCACACCCCACCCCGACGGGAGCCTGACCATGGGTAGACTCGCGCTCGCCGCCAAGATCACGCATGTGCCGTCGATGGTCCTGAGCGAAATGGACGGGCCGCGCAAGGGTACGCGGCAGGATGCGATCGACGGGCATCGGGAGATCGGCCGGCGCTGCCGCGACCTGGGCGTCGATACGCTGGTGGTGTTCGATACCCACTGGCTGGTCAACGCCGGTTACCACATCAATTGCGCTCCCCATTTCGAGGGCAGCTACACCAGCAACGAATTGCCGCACTTCATCAGCAACATGGCTTACGCATGTGACGGCAATGCGGCGCTGGGACAACTGCTGGCGCAGTCGTGCAACGCCTGGGGTGTGGAAACGCTGGCCCATGACGCGACCACGCTGGCGCCGGAATACGGCACGCTGGTGCCGCTGCGCTACATGAACCCGGACCGTCATTTCAAGGTGATATCGGTCTCGGCGCTGTGCATGGCCCACTACCTGGGCGACAGCGCCCGGCTGGGCTGGGCGATGCGCCGCGCAGTGGAAGTCGATTACGACGGAACAGTCGCGTTCCTGGCCAGCGGCTCCTTGTCGCACCGCTTCGCACAGAACGGACTCGCGCCAGAATATGCGTTCAAGATCTGGAGCCCGTTCCTGGAGACATTGGACCGCAGCGTGGTGCAGTTGTGGCAGGACGGCCAATGGGCGGACTTTTGTGCCATGTTGCCCGAATATGCGGCCAAGGGACACGGCGAAGGCTTCATGCACGACACGGCGATGCTGCTGGGTGCGCTGGGCTGGTCGGGCTATGATGGCCGGGCCGAGATCGTCACGCCGTATTTCGGTGCCTCGGGAACCGGCCAGCTCCATGCGGGTTTTCCGGTCACGCCACAGTCGGGCGACCAGATACCGGCAGCCCAGGCCTCGGCAGCGACCGGTAATTTGGCGGTGAGCCGGCTTTGAAAGAGTTGCCATGCCCCACCTCGTCATCCTCTACACGCCCAACCTCGACCGGGAGACCGACATGACGGTGTTGTGCCGCTCATTGGCCGACACCATGCTCGGCGTGCAGGACGATGACGGCAAGCAGGTGTTCCCGACCGGTGGCACCCGGGTGCTGGCGTATCCGGCCGCACACAGCGCCGTGGCCGACGGCCAGCAGGACTATGCGTTCGTCTACTTGAACGTGCGCATGGCACATGGCCGCGGCGCGCAGGTGCACAAGCGGCTGGGCGATGCCTTGCTGATGGCCGCCAAGGCGCATTTTCAGCCGGTGTTCATGCAGCGCCACATCGGCATGACGCTGCAGATCGACGAGGGGCGTGAGGTGTTCGACGCCAAGCACAGCAACCTGCACCCCTTGTTCCAGACGTTCTGAACACCCCCAGGAAATGACTGCGTCATT
>CAZADK010000067.1:4064-9266 GCA_964483855.1 uncultured Rhodoferax sp. | reverse complement strand
CCCCCAGGAAATGACTGCGTCATTTCCGCCCTCAGGGGTCAAGCAAAGTGGCCAAGCCACATTTATCTGAGAGAACACCATCGCGATGTTCAGTGAAACACGGATCGCGCAACTGGCGGCCGAACTCCAGCGGGCCGAGCAGACACGCACCCCGGTCGAGCATTTCTCCAAGCGTTTTCCAGACATGACGGTCGAGGATGGATACGCCGTCTCGCGCGCCTGGGTCAGGCTCAAACACGCCGCCGGCCGCACCACGCGTGGCCACAAGATCGGGCTGACCTCGCGCGCGATGCAACAGGCCAGCCAGATCGCCGAACCCGACTACGGCACCCTGCTCGACGACATGTTCTTCCAGCAGGGTGGCGACATCCCGATGTCGCGCTTCATCACGCCGCGGGTCGAGGTGGAACTGGCCTTTGTGCTGGGCCGGCGCCTGCAGGGGCCGAATGTCAGCATCTTCGACGTGCTGGCCGCCACCGACTACGTGGTGCCGGCGATCGAGATCATCGATGCGCGCATCGAGCAGTTCGACCGCCATACCCGGGTCATGCGCAAGGTGTTCGACACCATTGCCGACAACGCCGCCAATGCCGGCATCGTCACCGGCGGCCGGCCAGTGCGGCCCGACGCGGTGGACCTGCGCTGGGTAGGCGCGCTGTTGTACAAGAACGGTGTGATCGAGGAGTCCGGTCTCGCTGCGGCCGTGCTCAACCACCCGGCCACCGGTGTTGCCTGGCTGGCCAATAAACTCGCACCCTGGGACGAATACCTGGAGGCGGGCGAGATCGTGTTGGGCGGCTCCTTCATCCGGCCGGTGGCGGCCCAGGCCGGCGACACCTTCCACGCCGACTACGGGCCGCTGGGCTCGATCGCGTTCCGCTTTACCTGACCCCGGCCACAGGCCAGGAGCAAGCCGCACAACCGACAAGGACCATCGCATGCAGACACCCGTCAACACCTTCAAGCTGGCACTGCAAAACCAGCAGCCCCAGATCGGCTTCTGGGTCAACCTGATCAGTTCGCTCAGTACCGAGATCAGCGCCGGCGCCGGCTTCGACTGGTTGCTGCTGGACGGCGAACACACGCCCAACCACCTGCAAAGCATGCTGGCCCACCTGCAGACCATGGCCGGCTACGACAGCCAACCGGTGTGCCGGATTCCGGTTGGCGACACCGCGCTGATCAAGCAGTACCTGGACCTGGGCGTGCCCAACCTGCTGGTGCCGATGGTGGACACCCCCGAGCAGGCGCGCATGCTGGTGCAGGCCTGTCGTTACCCGCCCCAAGGCATCCGCGGCATGGCGGCCGGACGGGCTTCGCGCTGGGGCCGTTTCCCGCGTTATGCGCATGAGGCCAACGACCAGATCTGCCTGCTGGTGCAGGCAGAGACCCGGTTGGCCTTGTCCAACCTGGACGCCATCATGAACATCGACGGCATCGACGGCGTGTTCATCGGTCCGGCTGACCTGTCGGCTTCGATGGGCCATGTCGGCAACCCGGCCCACCCCGATGTGCAGGCCGCAATCGAGGACGCGATCGTGCGCATCCGCAAGGCCGGCAAGGCACCGGGCATCCTGACCGCCGATGTCGCGTTATCCAAACGTTACCTGGAGCTGGGTGCCTTGTTCGTGGCGGTGGGCATCGACACCCAGATCCTGGTGCGCGGTACCAGCGCGCTGCTGGCGCAGTTCAAGACACCCGCCCAGCCACCGCGGCCCAGCACGGACAAGACCTATGGATAAAGCCGGCAACACGCGCAACGGCATGCATGCCGACGAACACCTGGCGCGGGTCGAGCTGGCCGCGTGTTACCGCGTGTTCGCGCTGCTGGGCTGGACCGAGCTGATCTACAACCACATCACGGTGCGGCTGCCCGACAGCGTCACCGGCGGGGCAAAGCAGTTCCTGATCAACCCGTTCGGTCTGCACTACAGCGAGGTCAACGCCAGCAACCTGGTCAAGATCGACCTGCAAGGCCAGGTGCTCGACGGCTCCCTGCATCCGGTCAACCCGGCCGGCTTCACCGTGCACGCCGCGCTGCACGACGGATTGCCCGATGCCCACTGCGTCATGCACACCCACACCACGGCCGGCATGGCGGTTGCCTGCCTGCAAGGGGGTCTGCAACAAAACAATTTTTACAGCGCGCAGCTGCACGGCATGGTGGCGTACCACGATTTCGAGGGCATCACCGTCCATGCCGACGAGGCGCCGCGGCTGCTGACGAGCATCGGCGACAAGCCGACGGTGATCCTGCGCAACCATGGTCTGCTGGCCTGGGGCCAGACCGTGGCGCAGACATTCGCGCGGTTGTGGACGCTGAACCGCGCCTGCGAGATCCAGATGGCCACCCTGGCCATGGGGCCGGCGATCCCGGTCTCCGACGCGGTTGCACGCAAATGCAACCGCGACTCGCTGCAGTTTCATCCCAGCCATGGCGCCGGACAAGACGTGTTCGATGCGCTGGTACGCCAGGTCGAACGTACCGATACTTCGTACCGGCAATGACGATAATTCCAGCCCGATGAGCCAGAACCCACCTCCCTACGAAACGATCTGCGTCGTGGGCGCCGGCGCCATCGGCGGCTGGCTGGCAGCCGCGCTGTCGCGCGCCGGACGCCGGGTGTCGCTGCTGGCCCGCGGCCCGACACTGGCGGCATTGCAGGCCGGTGGCCTGCAGCTGCAAAGCGGGCCGGCCGATGCACCGCAGACACAGGGCTTCGACGTGAAGGCCAGCGCCGACGCCGCCAGCCTGGGCGTGCAGGAGCTGGTCATCATTGCCGTCAAGGCACCCGCGCTGCGCGACGTCGCCCTTCAGATCGGCCCCTTGATCGGGCCGAGCACCGTGGTGCTGACCGCAATGAACGGCGTGCCCTGGTGGTTCCTGCACGGATTCGGCGGCCCGCTGCAAGGCAAGGCACTGGAGTCGGTCGATCCGGGTGGCACGATTGCGTCGGCGATCGGCGCCAACCATGTGATCGGTGGCGTCGTGCACGCGAGTTGCTCCGTGGTCGCCCCGGGCGTGATCCGGCATGGCTTCGGCAACAGGATCATCGTGGGCGAACCTTCGGGTGAACGCAGCGACCGGGTGCTGGCACTGGCCGCGCTGCTGCAGGCCGGTGGCCTGGAGGCGCCGGTGTCGGAGCAGATCCAGCGCGACATCTGGTTCAAGTTGTGGGGCAACATGACGGTCAACCCGGTCAGCGCCTTCACTGGCGCCATGTCGAACCAGATCATGGACGACGAACTGGTGCTGGCCTTTTGCTCCAGGGTCATGCTCGAGGCGCGCTCGATCGGCGCCGGCTTCGGCGTCGCGATCGACCAGGAACCGGCCGATCGGCATGTGGTCACGCGCAAGCTGGGCGCCTTCAAGACCTCGATGCTGCAGGATGTCGAAGCCGGCAAGGCCGTGGAACTCGATGCGCTGGTGGCATCCGTTCGCGAACTCGGCCAGCTCACCGGCGTGCCGACACCCGAGATCGACACCTTGCTGGGTCTGGCCCGGCTGCACGCGCGGGTACACGGCCTGTATTGAACCTGCAAACGGCAGTCGACCGCTTGATTTGCGCTGGCAACGCAGATGAACACGGACAATTTTGGCCACGACGAGACTCACCCACGGGGTGAGTGCGCTATCGCCCGGTGCGCGCGGCGGCCCGCGGGTGTATGGTCGGGGAATGCCACATCATCGACACCATACCCGGAGCGATCTGGCACGTATCGCCGCCGATGTCATGCGCGAGCGCGGCCTGGAGCCGGAGTTTTCGTCGGCCGTGCAGCAACAGTTGCAGTCCCTGACCGGCCCGGCCGACGCCCGGGGCGAGGGCATCGGCGACATGACCAGCCTGCCGTGGAGCTCGATCGACAACGACGACTCGCGTGACCTGGACCAGCTGAGCTGCTGCGAGGTGTTGCCCGGCGGCGCGGTCAAGATCCTGGTGGCGGTGGCCGACGTCGATGCGCTGGTGCACCTGGGCAGCGCCATCGATCGACATGCCTACCGCAACACCACGTCGGTCTACACCGGCGCGCGCATCTTCCCGATGCTGCCCGAGCGCCTGTCGACTGACCTGACCTCGCTGAACCAGGACGAGGACCGGCTGGCGGTGGTCACCGCAATGGTGTTCAACCCCGACGCCAGCCTGGCGGGCTCCGCCGTCTTGCGCGCCCGCGTGCGCAACAAGGCGCAACTGGCTTATGACGCGGTCGCGGCCTGGCTCGATGGCACGGGCGAGCTGCCGGCAGCAGCAGCGACGGTCGCCGGCATGGAGGCGCAGCTTCGCACCCAGGACGCGGTGGCGCAGCAGCTGCGCGCGCGGCGCCGCGAACAGGGGGCGCTGGAATTCGAAACCTTCCAGCCGCGCGCCGTGTTCGACGGCGACCAGGTCGTCGACATCGTCGAACAGCCCCACAACCGGGCCAGGCAGTTGATCGAGGAGCTGATGATCGCCACCAACGGCTGCAATGCCCATTTCCTGACCAAGGCTGGCGGCCTGGGGCTGCGCCGGGTCGTGCGGTCGCCGCAACGCTGGCAACGCATCGTCGATGTGGCGCGCGAGAAGGGCGAGCATCTGCCGGCCCAGCCCGATGCCCGCGCGCTCGAGACCTTTCTGGCACGCGAGCGCCGGCGCGACCCACTGCGTTTTCCGGACCTGTCGCTGGTGATCGTCAAGCTCATGGGCCGGGGCGAATATGTGGTGGAGCGGCCCGACGGCCCGCCCATCGGCCACTTCGGGTTGGCGGTGCAGGACTACACACACTCGACGGCGCCGAACCGGCGTTATCCGGACCTGGTCACGTCGCGGCTGATCAAGGCCGCGCTGGCGGGCCAGCACCCGCCATACAGCCCGTCCGAACTCGGCTTGCTGGCGCAACACTGCACCCAGCAGGAGGACGCAGCCCAGAAGGTCGAGCGGCGGGTCCGCAAGTCGGAGGCCGCGCTGGTGCTCGAGACACGGATCGGTCAGAGCTTCGACGGCATCGTCACCGGCGCCGACGCGCAATCCACCTGGGTGCGCACCTTCGAGCCGCCAGTCGAGGGCAAGCTGGTCGGCAACCCACCCCGTCTCGACATCGGCCAGCGTGTACGGCTACGGCTGGTCGTGGCCGACGTCGAGCACGGGTTCATCGACTTCGTGCTATCCTGAAACCTTGTGGGACAGACCGAGCACACGAAGTGAGCGAGCTCTGTCCCCGACACTT
>CAZADK010000067.1:0-3964 GCA_964483855.1 uncultured Rhodoferax sp. | reverse complement strand
CACCTTGTGGGACAGACCGAGCACACGAAGTGAGCGAGCTCTGTCCCCGACACTTCGTCGGATGTCCGGATGTCCACCTTGTGGGACAGACCGAGCACACGAAGTGAGCGAGCTCTGTCCCCGACACTTTGTCGGATGTCCGGATGTCCACCTTGTGGGACAGACCAAAAAACTACCCGATGCTCAGACCGACACTCCCATGGCCCGCAGCCGCGCCCGCAAAGCGTCGAGTTCGTCCATCAGCTGCAGTGCCAATGCCGCGCCAGCAAGATTCACACCCAGGTCGCGCTGCAGCCGCACCGCCACCCGCGCCTGGCGCAGCTGCACGCCGGTGAAGCGCCAGCGTGTGGGCTCCCCGCCGAGGGGCGCGATGACGCCTTCATCGACCAGGGCCATCAGCTGTTCGACCTCGGTACTGCAGGCCCGGCATAACTGGTCCAGCGTCAGGTCTTGCTGCTCCTCGAGGATCAGCACCTCGGTCACAATGCTGCGCTTGTTGGCGTTCATGACGGTCCCTCCTGCAGTCTGGCACGCGGCTGGAAATCCTTGAACTGCGACTGCATGCCAGCGTACACGGCCCGCGCAGACTCTGAATCCGCCGGCGGCAAGGCCAACTGCAACACGAAATAGAAATCGCCTGGCGTCGCCCCGGGTATGCCGCGACCGCGCAGACGCAGCTTGCGGCCGGCACCCGACCCGGCAGGAATGGTCAGCTCGACGGAACCGGCCGGGGTCGGTACCTCGATCTGCGCACCCAGTGCCGCTTCCCAGGGTGCCACCGGCAGGTCCAGGTAGACGTCGCGCTGATCGACGCGGTAACGTGGATGGGAACGGAACGAGACCTCCAGGTAAAGATCCCCCGGTTTGCCCTGGCCGATCGCCGGCCCACCCTGTCCAGCCAGGCGGATATGCTGGCCGGCGCGCACGCCCTTGGGCACGGTGAACTCGATCGTGTGTTCACGCGATGTCACCCGGCCCTGCTCGTCCATCTGCGGCATGCGCAGGCTCAGGCTGCGCTTGCCGCCGTGGTAGGCGTCCTCCAGATCGATCTGGATCCGTGCATGGTGGTCTTCTCCGTTGGCATGGAGACCGCCGCGCGGGCCGGCACGGTCGCCGTGCGCCGCGCCGGCCTCGGCGAATCCTTGCCGGAACAGCGTCTCGAAAAAATCGCTGTAGTCCTCCTTGCCCGGATGCCGGCCGCTCGAACCGCGGCCCGGCTGCTCGAAGCCCGCGTTCCAGTCCGGCGGCGGCTGAAAATCCTGTCCGGCACGCCAGTTGGCGCCCAGGCGGTCGTAGGCTGCGCGTTTCTCCGGGTCCTTGAGTACTTCATTGGCTTCACCGATCTCCTTGAAACGCGCTTCCGCCTCCGACTCCTTGCTCACGTCCGGATGGTATTTGCGTGCCAGGCGCCGATACGCCTTCTTGATGTCGTCGGCACTGGCATCGCGGGCCAGACCGAGCAATTGGTAGTAATCCTTGAATTCCATGGCGTCCCCGTGCTACGGTCCAATCTACACCGGATACGGCTCGAGAGGTGCTACAGATGGGGTGGGCTTGATGCAGGTCAAGCCGATGCGCAACGGGTTTTCAGTCCACCTGCACCGGAACCCGCTGCGCGAGCGCGCACATCAATTCGTAGCCCACCGTACCTGCCGCATGCGCGATCTCGTCGATCGACAACACGGCGTCACCCGTGGCACCCCACAACACGACCTCGCTGCCGATGCCGGCGTCCGGTGCGCCCTGCAGATCGATGGTCAGCATGTCCATGCTGACCCGTCCGACGGTCCGGCTGCGCACGCCACCCACCAGCACCGGTGTGCCGGTCGGGCAGACCCGTGGATATCCATCGGCATAACCACAGGCGACGACGCCGATCCGCATCGGGCGGTCGGCAACAAAAGACGACCCGTAACCGACGGTGTCGCCCGGCTGCAGTTGCTGCACCGCGATGATGCGGGCCGACAGCGTCATGGCCGGACGCAAACCCCAATGGGCCGCATCGTGCTGCGGATAGTCAGGCGCGCTGCCGTAAGTCGCGATCCCGGGGCGGATCCAGTCCGACACGGCGGCGATGCCACCGCCTGTCGCAGCCGCGCCCATGTGGCGCAGCGTCGCGGCGCTGTTGCCGACGCTGCGCTCGCCTGGCAGGTCCTCGGTGGCGACCAGGAATACCGCCAGTTGCGCGGCCACGCCCACCGGCCCGTCCGCATCGCTGAAATGGGTCATCAGCGTGATCTCTCCGACCTGCGGCAAGGCGTCGAGCCGGGACCAGGCGGCGCGGTAGACCGCCGGCTTGAAGCCCAGCCGGTTCATGCCCGTGTTCATCTTCAGGAACACCCGGTGCGGCACATGGGTCTTGTGTGTCGCCAGCATGTCGATCTGCTCGCTGCAATGCACCGTATGCCACAGGCCCAGGCGCGAACACAGCTCCAGGTCGCGCGGCTCGAACACCCCTTCGAGCAGCAGGATCGGACCACGCCAGCCCAGGTCGCGCACCCGCTGGGCTTCGGCCAGGTCGAGCAGCGCAAAGCCGTCGGCGCCGCGCAGGCCTTCGAACACGCGTTCGATGCCATGGCCATAGGCATTGGCCTTGACAACGGCCCATGCCCTGGCATCGGGAGCGCACTGGCGACAATGCGCCAGGTTATGGCGCAATGCGTCGGTATGGATCGTGGCTTGGATGGGGCGTGGCATGGATGGGGGGCAATCGGATGGGAGCTAGTACCGATTCTGTCACTGCGCAGCGGCCGTACTGTCATCCGGGCATACCGCCGCCGCGTTGTTGCAGGCCCATGATATAACCGGCCACCACGTTGGAGACACTATCGGAAAATAACGGCATCAGACCCACTGATTGCCCCGAAAACACGGCATGAAGCGCGGGTTCTACACCATCATGTCGGCGCAGTTTTTCAGCTCGCTGGCAGACAATGCATTGTTCGTCACCGCGGTTCAGTTGCTTCGCAGCAACAAGGCCAGCGAGTGGCAACAGGCGGCTTTGGTGCCGATGTTCGCGCTGTTCTACGTGGTCCTGGCTCCGTTCGTCGGCGCGTTTGCCGACTCCCGGCCCAAGGGCCAGGTCATGCTGGTCAGCAACTTCATCAAGGTGGCGGGCTGCCTGATGATGTTGTTCGGCAGCCACCCGCTGCTCTCGTATGCGATCGTCGGGCTCGGTGCAGCCGCCTATTCACCCGCCAAGTACGGCATCCTGACCGAACTGCTGCCGGCCTCGCAACTGGTCAAGGCCAATGGCTGGATCGAAGGCCTGACGATTGGCTCCATCATCCTGGGGGTGCTGCTGGGTGGCCAGCTGGTCGGGCCTGTCGTCTCCAGTTTCCTGCTGCAGTTCGACTTTCCGGCCTTCGACACCGGCGTTGACACTGCGCCGGAGTCGGCCATTGCGGTGCTGATCCTGGTCTACTTGCTGGCGGCCTGGTTCAACACCCACATCCCCGACACCGGCGTGGAGATGCGGCCGATGCCACGCAGGCTGGCCTCGCTGCTGCCCGATTTCTGGACCTGCAACATGCGCCTGTGGCGCGACAAGCTGGGCCAGATCTCGCTGGCCGCGACCACGCTGATCTGGGGCGTGGCAGGCAACCTGCGTTTCATTGTGTTGTCCTGGGCCGCAGCCGCGCTGGGTTATTCGGTCACCCAGGCCTCGGCACTGCAAGGCGTGGTGGCGATTGGCATGGCTGTGGGCGCTGTCGTCGCGTCGATGCGCATGCGGCTGGAAGACGCGCCACGGGTGATCGCCTTGGGCATCGGCATGGGCGTGCTGATCATCCTGCTGATCTTCATCGACAACGTCTGGGTCGCGGCGCCGTTCCTGGTGCTGCTGGGCGCCATCGGCGGCTTTCTGGTGGTGCCGATGAACGCACTGTTGCAGCACCGCGGGCACAACCTGATGGGGGCGGGACGCTCGATCGCCGTGCAGAACTTCAACGAGCAGGCCTGCATC
>CAZADK010000066.1:0-11953 GCA_964483855.1 uncultured Rhodoferax sp. | reverse complement strand
GCGCGCACGCGTGATCCGCGGCGGTATGGCCGAGCGCATCCCCGGACGCGAGGTGGTCGTCGGCGACCTGCTGGCGCTGGCCGACGGTGACCGGGTGCCAGCCGACGGTGCGTTGCTGGAGGCGCATGAGCTGGCGCTGGACGAGTCGATGCTGACCGGCGAATCCGAGGCGGTGTCCAAGCAGGCCAAAGACACCGTCTTTGCCGGTACGCTGGTGACCGGCGGCCAGGCGCTGGTGCGGGTCGGGGCCACCGGGCGCAGGACCGAACTGGGCCGGATCGGCCAGTCACTCGACACGATCGCGCTGGAGCGCTCACCGCTGCGCGACGAGGTGGGCCGTCTGACGCGCCGCCTGGTGGTGATCGGCGTGGCGTTCAGCATCGTGCTGGCGCTGCTGTTCCTATGGTTGCGTGGCGGCTGGCTCGAGGCGACCTTGGCCGGCATCACGCTGGCGATGGGTATCTTGCCGCAGGAATTTGCCGTCATCATGATCGTGTTCATGGCGCTGGGTGCGCGGCGCATGGCGGCGCACCAGGTGCTGACGCGCCGGCTCGGTGCCATCGAGACACTGGGTCAGACCACGGTGCTGTGTGTCGACAAGACCGGTACGCTGACGCACAACCGCATGGCGGTGGCGGCGCTGCAGGTGGGCGATCAGGCACTGGAGGTCGGTCCGGACATGCAAGACGTGCCCGAGCCGTTTCACGGGTTGCTGGAGTATGCGGTACTGGCCAGCGAGATCGATCCGCACGACCCGATGGAGCAGGCCTTCCACCGGTTTGCCGGCGCGCAACTGGCCGACACCGAGCACCTGCATCCGCAATGGACGCTGGCGCGGGAATACGAGCTCTCCCCGAGCATGCTGGCGATGTCGCACTTGTGGCACGGGAGTGCCGGCAACGCCGACGTGGTCGCCACCAAAGGCGCGCCCGAGGCGATCGCCGAGCTGTGTCACCTGGACGAAGCCGCGCGCACCCGGCTCGCGGCGCAAGCCGACGCCATGGCCGACCGCGGCTTGCGGGTGCTGGGTGTGGCACAGGCGCGCCACCACGAGCATGCCGCGCATCCGCAAGACCAGCATGATTTCGACTTCGAACTGATCGGCCTGATCGGGCTGGCCGATCCGCTGCGCGAGCAGGTGCCGCAGGCGGTGGCCGAATGCCGGCGTGCCGGCATCCGGGTCGTGATGATCACCGGCGACCATCCGCGCACCGCCAGCGCCATCGCGGCGCAGGCGGGCATCGACAGCCCGCAGGTCCTCACCGGCGCGGAGCTCACCGGCCTGGACGCCACGGCACTGGCGCAGCGCGTGGCCAGCGTGAATGTGTTCGCACGCGTCAAACCACAGCAGAAGCTGGCACTGATCGAGGCGCTCAAGGCGCGCGGCGAGGTGGTGGCGATGACCGGTGACGGCGTCAACGACGCGCCAGCGCTCAAGGCCGCGCACATCGGTATCGCGATGGGGCAGCGCGGCACCGACGTGGCGCGCGAGGCCGCGGCGCTGGTGCTGCTGGACGATGACTTCTCGGCCATCGTGCAAGCCATCCGGCTGGGGCGGCGCATCTACGCCAACCTGCGCCAGGCGATGGTCTACACGCTGGCGGTGCATGTGCCCATCGTCGGGCTGTCGTTGATGCCGGTGCTGTTCGGTCTGCCGCTGGTGCTGGTGCCACTGCACATCGCGTTCCTGGAACTGGTGATCGATCCGGCCTGTTCGATCGTGTTCGAGGCCCAGCAGGAGGACGCCGCGACGATGGACCAGCCGCCACGCCCGAGCGGTCAGGCTCTGGTGTCCGGCGCCCAGGTGGCGCTCGGCCTGGTGCAAGGGGGCGTGCTGACGCTGGTGCTGATGGGTCTGTATGCGGGCATGCAGGCGCAAGGCCTGGCGGCGGAACTGGCACGTACGGCGGTGTTCGTCACTCTGGTGACGGCCAACGCGGCGCTGATCTTGCCCAGCCGGCGCGCCGTCATCGACTGGCGCGACCTCTGGCGCGACCTGCCGGCGATCACCACCTGGGTGCTCGGTGCGACGATGCTGGCGCTGCTGCTGGTGACGTCCGTGCCGATGCTGGCCGCCGCATTCCGGTTTGCGCCGCTGCCGCCGGTTACGTGGCTGGCGGCCTGCGCGCTTGGCCTGATGCTGCTGCTGCCGTTCCAGTGGGCCCGGCGCGCGCTGGCGGCGAGAACCGGGCCGCCACGCTGGCCGAATTCGACGACATGATCACCGCGCTGAAGCGGCGCTGCGGCCCGGCTTCAGCCTGCATCATTGTGGCTGCAAGGCACGGCGGAACTCGGCGCGCTTGATGGCCAGGTATTCATCGCGGTCGAGTTCGTGCAGCTGGCGCTTGTATTGCTCGGTTGCCGTGAACCAGGCGTTCATTCTTTCTTCGCGCTGGCGCTTGCTGGGGGATACGTTGGCGGTGTCGAGCGTCGCATCGATCGCAAGGTAGTAACGCATCGCGTTGCGCTCCACCACGCCGCGCAAGCCGTCTACCGGCGCATCCGCCCCAGGTTCCACGGAGAAGCCGACCTTGTCACGTCCGGCAGTCGCCAGATAGGCCTTCATCGCCAACTGGCCCACAAATCCGACGTCATAGGCGTAGACGAACCGGATGAAACTGCGCCGTGCGTCCAGTGCCACCGCCTGCAAGCTAATCTCATAATTGCTGGTCGCCATGGGTCCGTTGCCCGCGTGCATGGACACGTGCAGGTACTGCTCGGATCTGGCAACCAGTCGGTACGTGAAGTCGACCCGCGCCGCAGCGGCCAGTTGCTGTGCGGTCTTCTTGCCAAAGTGCGCCGTCAGCCTGCTGGTGGATGCAGTGGTGGGCCCGGCGCGGCACGATTTGGTGTTGATATGCAACAGCAGCACCTCGCACCACTGCGCCGCATTCGAGAGCTGGGCGCGCAGTGTATCGAAGGAATGGTCGACGACGGCAAATACCTCGCCCGACACATGCTCGCCGGCCTGTTCCGAGCGCAACACCAACGGTCGGCCAAACGCATTGCGTTGCAGTGCGTCAGTCAAGCTTGCGTACTGATCGTGCAACACCTGTGCCTGTGCCTGTGCCGAAGCAGACGTGGCACCCCACGCCGCATGGGCCCCCATCGCTCCGAGCAGCGCCATGCACGCTAAAACGCGGTGCATGGCGCCCATCTGCAACGCTCTGCCGGGTGTCATCGCCATATGTAGTGCCCCGAACCCGGCAGGTCCGCCATCGACATCAGCCCCGTTCGCGACTCTTGCGCTCCGCCGGCGATGGGCCGCCCTTGGCATGGGACGCCCCTTCCTGTTCGGCGCGCCGCATGTCCTGCGCCTCCCGTTGCGTCGCTGGGCTGGCGTCACGCGCCGCGGCGTCCACTTTGCCCGACTCGACAAAATCCTGGACGGACTCCGTATATCGGCGGTTGGACTCGTAGTCACCCTCTCCCTGCACCTGGCTGTCGTCGCCCTGACCGGCCATCGGTGATCGTTTGCCCGACGTGGCCTGCGCGTCGTGCTGCTGCCGCCCGGCTTGCGAGGCTGGTTGCTGCTTCGATGGGCTCGATTGCGGCTGCTGGCGCCCCGGTCGATCTTCCTGACTCTGGCGCTTGTCTTGCCGCCCGGATGGCTGATCCTGCTGGCCGGCTTGCTGATCCTGCCGGGGGGACGGAGAACCCGGTTGTGGTTTGCCTTGTGCTGCCTGTTGCGACTTGTCGCCCGGCTTTTTCGACGGTTGTGGTGATTGCATGTTCTTGCTCCCTGGTGGTGTCGGACTGCGGCGCCAGACCCCATGCCTGGGCACCTGAACCCATCCTACGCAGCGGCTCGACCAAAACGTATCGGATGATGTAGTCGCATCGTGTCGGACATCGCCGCGCCGGGAACCCCGCGGGCAGGCTGCGCATCGACGGGTCGCTCGCGCAGCAGGCATCCCGCTGTGTCTTGCGCGGAGAGTGCGCGCATCCGCCACATTGGCGCCCGACAACACCCGGCTACGCGCTCGATGCCAGCGCCATGCGGGACCGACCGAGACACCGCGCAGGCCGCGGGTCGAACCGATCGCCCGCTGCGAACGACCCTGCCAGCGCCCGCACCAACGCAGGCCTTGCGGTCGACCCAGCTACACGACGAGCGGCTCCTCCTGCATCGCCTCGCACTGCTCCTCGAGCATCTGCACCTGCCCCTGCCAGTAGTCGCTCGAGCCGAACCACGGAAAGTTGATCGGAAAGATCGGGTCTTCCCAGCGCCGGGCCAGCCAGGCGCTGTAGTGGATCAGGCGCAGCGTGCGCAGCGGCTCGATCAGGGCCAGCTCCCGGCGGTCGAACTCGCGGAATTGCTCGTAACCGTCGACCAGCGCGCCGAGCTGGCGCTGACGCTGCTGGCGATCGCCTGACAGCAACATCCAGAAATCCTGCACCGCAGGGCCGCAGCGCGCATCGTCGAGGTCGACGAAATGCGGCCCGGGGCCGGCGGCAGCCGCAACGTCGGTCGGGGTCCACAGGATATTGCCGGGATGGCAGTCTCCATGCAGGCGCAGTTGCCGGATCGGCTCCTCGCCCCGCGCGGGCGCGCGGCCGCCCAGGCAATCGTGCCGGCCCACCATCTCCAGCGCGCGTGCCGACATGTCGGCCCACTGGCGCTGCGCGTCCAGCGGAACCTTCTCGTTCTCGATCAGCCAGTCGCGCGATGCCACGCCGAAGCTCTGCAGATTCAAGGCGGGACGATGCACGAAAGCGCTGCGCGCGCCCACCGCATGGAAACGGGCCAGGAAACGCCCGATCCACTCCAGCACCTCGCCGTTATCCAGATCCGGCCCGCGGCCGCCGCGGCGCGGGCTGACGCTGAACATGAAGCCGCCGAAATGGTGCAGCGTCGCACCGGCCAGTTGCAGCGGGGCGACGGCCGGCACTTCGGCCTGCTCCAGCTCACGCGAGAAATCGTGCTCCTCCTGGATCTGCGCCTCGCTCCAGCGCCCGGGCCGGTAGAACTTGGTCACGACCGCGCTGCCGTCCTCGAGCTGCACCTGGTAGACCCGGTTTTCGTAACTCGACAAGGCCATCAACCGTCCGTCCCCGCGCAAACCCACGCCGTCGAGCGCGTCGAGCACCTGGTCGGGCGTCAGCGTGGCAAAAGGATGAACGGTGGACACAGCCGCAGGGTTCGGGTTGGGGGGTGACGCCATGGCGACATTGTCGGGCTTGCCTGCGGACCTTGGCACTTGCGCCGCTGAAAACATTGACCTAAGATAGGTTCAACTAAGAAAGTTAAAGGAGACAGCGGCGATGACTGCAAGCGGCAGCAAGGACAACCCTTTGCTCGGCACCTGGCGCCTGGTGCGCTGGGACATCCGTTATGACGACGGCCGCCCCGACAGCCTGCCTTTCGGCGTCGATGCGAATGGCTTGATCACGTATACCGCCGATGGCACGATGAACGCCTGTATTGCCCGTGGCCAGCGCGCACGCTTGTCCAGCGACAGCGTGCGCAGTGCGCCAGAGGCCGAGCGACTGGCCGCATTCGAGAGTTATTTCCAGTACGCAGGGCCCTACACCCTGCGCGGCGAGCCGGGCCGGCAGCAGGTGGTGCACCAGGTCACCCATGCGCTGAACCCCAACTTCGTCGGCACCGAGCAGGTTCGCGACGTGTTGTTCGCAAGCGACGGCACGCTGTCGCTCTCGGCCTGCGACACGGTACCCGGATCCGCCGTGGCGCGGCACCACCGGCTGGTCTGGCGCCGCTGAAACTCCACCCGAGACCCGACCATGTCCCACGCCCAGGCGCTGTTCGAACACCATCGCGCACGTTTCCAGCAGGCCCAGGTGGCCTGCGTCGAGCGCAACTGCTGGAGCCCGTTCCCGGAATTGCCCGGCAAATACCCGGACGCCGCAAACGCCCAGGCTGCGGGACTGGCGGCATTCCAGGCCCACCTGGGCAGCGACCAGCCCAGCCATTTCGCACTGGAGCAACCCGGCGTCTGCGGCGTGCTGGGTGCCGAGATCTCGCCCTACACGCAGAAACCCCTGGGCATCGTCTATCCACGCTCGGACATCGACGAGTTGTTTGACGCGGCCGAGCGTGCCATCGACCGCTGGTCGATGGCCACGGTGCAAGAGCGTATCGGCGTGTTGCTGGAGGTGGTCGAGGCGTTGTACCGCGAGCATCTGTTCGAATTGACGCATGCGGTGATGCACACCGCCGGCCAGAGCTTCAACATGGCCTATGCCGGCTCCGGCGTCAACGCGCTCGACCGGGCCATCGAGGCGCTGGTTTTCGCGCACCAGGCGCAACGCGCGGTGACACCCCATGCAATCTGGGAGCGCCAGTTCGGCCCGTCCCGCATCGCGCTCGAGAAGACCTACCGGCTGGTACCGCGCGGCGTGGCCGTGTGTTTCACCTGTGCCAGCTTCCCGACCTGGAACGCCTGGCCGTCGATGATGGCAAGCCTGGCAACCGGCAACCCGGTGATCGTCAAGCCGCACCCAGCCACCATCCTGCCGATGGCGATCACGGTACGGGTATTTCGCCAGGTGATCGCGGCCGCCGGCTTCGACCCTGACCTGGTCACACTGGCACTCGACACGGTGGAGGCGCCGATCGGCAAGCTGCTGGTTCAGCACCCGAAAACCGCCATCGTCGACTTCACCGGCAGCGTCGCCTTCGGCCAGTGGGTCGAGCGCAATGCCTATCCGGCGCTGGCCTACACCGAAACTGCCGGCTGCAACACCGTGGTACTGGAATCCGCAGACGATCTGGACGCGGTGCTGCGCAGCCTGGCCACGACGATGTGCCTGTTCAGCGCGCAGATGTGCACCAGCCCGCAGAATATCTACGTACCGGCAGGCGGTGTGCGCACGCCGCAAGGTGTGGTGGCGCTGGACAATGTGGCCCGCCGCCTGGCCGACGCGGTGGCCCGGATCGGTGCCGACCCGAAGAAGGCCGCCATGATCCTGGCCACGATCCAGTCGCCGCAGACACTGGCGCTGGTACGCCGGTTGCGCGACGAAGGCGCGGCAAATGGCTCGGTCCTGCTCGAGCCCGGCAGCTACCTCCATCCGGATTTTCCCGATGCGCGCACCTGCACACCGCTGATGCTGCAGGTCGACACCGCCGCGCGCGCGTTATACGCGGCGGAGCGTTTCGGCCCGATCGGTTTCGTGATCCGCTGCACCGACGCCGACGACGCCCTGGCGCAGGCCACGCGCGACGTGACCGAATGTGGCGGCCTGACCGCCTTCCTGTACTCCACCGACGAAGACTTCATCACGCGCGCCGAGGTGGCCTACGCCCGCGCCGGCGCCCAGCTCACGACCAACCTGACCGGTGCGATGCCACTGAACTTCGCCGCCGCCTACAGCGACTACCACGTGACCGGTCTGAACCCGGCCGGCAATGCATCGCTGACCCACCTGGCTTTTGTGGCCAGCCGCTTCTGTATCAGCCAGTCCCGCCGCCCGGTCCGCGCGGCGGCCACGACATCCACCCTGTCCACCCCGTCCTGAAGGAGAACCCCGCCATGGGCGCCACCGATACCCACGCATTCAACGAGATCCCGGTCCTGCTGGGCGGCTTCGCACCGGTCGAGCACGAGATGACGGTCGACCTGACCGACATCGAGGGCGAGATCCCGAAAGACCTGACCGGCATGTACGTGCGCAATGGCCCGAACCGGCGTTTCGAGGCCAGCGGCCGATACCACTGGTTCGACGGCGACGGCATGCTGCACGCGGTGCGTTTCGAAGGCGGCCATGCGCAATACCAGAACCGCTGGGTCATGACCGACGGACTGCGCGAGGAACTCGCGGCCGGCAGCGCCTTGTGGCAAGGCATCAAGGACCCGCCGCGCAAGGACCGCCCCGACATGCCGATCAAGAACACCTCGAACACCGACGTCAAGTTCTACGCCGGCAACCTGGTGTCGATGTGGTACCTGGGCGGCGCGGTCTACCAGTGCCGACCGCAGGACCTGTCCACGATCGGCAAACTCGAGCTCGACCCGCGGCTCAAGGGCTTGCCGATCTCGGCGCACTCCAAGGTCGACGAACGCACCGGCGAGTTCCTTTTCTTTGCCTATGGCAAGGAGGCGCCCTACATGCATTACGGCGTGATGGACCGCCACGGCAAACTGACCACCTTCATGCCGGTGCAGCTGCCCGGCCCGCGCCTGCCGCACGACATGGCGATCACGCCGAACTACAGCATCCTGCACGACCTGCCGCTGTTCTACGACATGGATGCGTTCGCCGCCGGCCGTCACAAGCTCAAATTCCACCACACGCTGCCTTCGCGTTTCGCCGTGGTGCCGCGCCACGGCACACCCGATCAGATCCGCTGGTTCGAGGCCGAGCCCACCTACATGTACCACGTCTCCAACGCCTGGGAGGAAGACGATGGCCAGGGTGGCACCGAGATCGTGATGACCGGCACGCCGTTTCGGCTGCCCACCGACGTGCACGGCCAACTCGACGTGGCGCGTTTTCCGAAGATGCTGGCCCACCTGGAGCACGACTTCATCTTCAAGGAGTGGCGCTTCAACCTGCGCACCGGGCAGACGAAAGAACGGGTCATCGACGACATCGTCAACCAGGAGTTCCCGGTCATCAACGCATGGATGCAGGGCTACAAGACCCGGTTCTCGTGGAACGTGCTGATGGGCCGGCTCAACCGCGCCGAGGATCCGCGCTTCTGCGGTCTGGTGCGCTACGACCTGGAGCAGGACACCTGCACCAGCTGGCACGCCGGCACCCGCAAGTGGTTCAGCGAGGCCCCATTCGCGCCCAGGGACCACTGGAAAAACGAGGACGATGGTTACCTGGTCGGCTTCATGTGGGACGACGAGAAGCAGGCATCGTTCCTGAGCATCTTCGACGCCCACGACATATCCCGCGGCCCGGTGTGCAAGATCCGCCTGCCGCAACGCGTGCCCAACGGCTTCCACGCGACCTGGGTCAGCGGCGAGCGGCTGGCGCGCGGTTACTGACAGCGCCAGGGACGCCACATGCAACTCAACGATCTGCCGGTGCACGACATACCGGCGCTGGACGGCAACAATGCGCCGGTACTGGACGAATCGGTATTCGACGACATGCAGGTGCTCGGCGAGGTGCCCCGGGACCTCAACGGCCTGTACGTGCGCAATGGCCCCAACGCCCACTACCCACCCAACTGGCGATACCACGCCTATGACGGCGACGGCATGCTGCATGCCGTGCAGTTTGCGGGCGGCAAGGTCACCTACCGCAATCGGTTCGTGCAGACGCAGGGTTTGCAGGAGGAGCGCAGCGCCGGCCATGCGTTGTGGAAGGGGCTCAAGGAGCCGATGCGCGGCGACCGCCCGGACCAGCCCCTGAAGAACACCGCCAACACCGACGTCAAGTACCACGCCGGGCGCCTGATCGCGATGTGGTACCGCTCCGGCATGCCGTATGCGCTGGACCCGGTGACGCTGCAGACGCTGGGCACGGCCGACTTCGACGGTGCCTACAAGAAGATCTCGGCCCACTCGCGGCCGGACGAACACACCGGCGAATTGCTGTTCTTCGATTACAGCCTCACCGCCCCCTACATGGAATACGGCGTCATCGGGCCGGACCGCAAGCTGCGGCACAAGATCGAGATCCCGTTGCCCGGCCCGCGCCTGCCCCACGACATGGCGGTGACCGAAAACTACACCATCCTGCACGACTTCCCGCTGTGGCCCGATGCCGAGGCCCTGAAAGCGGGGCGCTACAAGGTGCACTTCCACGCCGACCAGCCAAGCCGGTTCGCCGTCGTGCCGCGCCACGGCGCGGCCAGCGAAATCCGCTGGTTCGATGCCAAACCAACCTACATGCTCCATGTGGTGAACGCGTGGGAAGAAGGTCACGCGATCGTCATGGTGGGCACGCCCTACCGCCTGCACGCGACGGCGGACGGCCAACCCGACGCGCGGCGCCTGGAACGCACCATCAACCAGCGCCAGCGCGACTTCATGCTCTACGAATGGCGCTTCGACCTGCAGACCGGCACGACGACGGAACGTGTCATCGACGACGTGCTCAATACCGAGTTTCCGGCCATCAACAGTGCGTACCAGGGACGCAAGAACCGGTATTCGTACCACATCGTGTTCCCGCAAGGTGGACGAGAGGAGCCGCGTTTCCCCGGCCTGGTCAAGTACGACCTCGAGACCGGTGGTTATGTGGCGTTCAGCGCGGGCCCGCACTATTTCTACAACGAACCCGGATTCGCGCCCCGCGACGACAGCCAGGGCGAAGACGACGGCTACCTGGTGATGCCGGTCTGGAACCCGGTCGATGCACGCTCCGAGATCCAGGTCTTCGACTGCCGCGGCCCGCTGCTGGCGCACGGGCCGCTGGCGCGCATCATCCTGCCGCGCCGTATTCCGCACGGCTTTCACGCCACCTTTGTCAGCCAGAAGACGCTCGATCGCTGGAAGTGAAGACATGATCCTCGTTGCGCAACACACGATCGACGAATACACGCGACGCCGCTGGTGGGGCACGACCACGCTGTGGGACCTGTTCGTGCAGCACGTGGCCGGGCGCCCGGATGCCGAGGCGGTTGTCGACGCGCCCAACCGCGCCGATGTCGCGCACGGCGCGCCGCGGCGCCTCTCCTGGTCGCAACTGGCCGACGCGGTGGACCGCTTCTGCCGCCTGCTGCTCGACACCGGTGTGCGGCGCGATGAGCGTGTGCTGATGCACTTGCCCAACGGCGTCGAGCAATACGTCGTCTACCTGTCGTGCGCGCGGCTGGGTATCGTCATCACGCCGGTGCCGGTGCAATACCGGGAAAACGAACTCGAATACATCGTCGCGCACACGCAGGCAGCCGCCGTCGTGACCTTCACCCGCATCGGCAAGCCCGATACCGGCCACGCTGCAGCGGCGATGTTCGCCGCGATGCGGGCCGGGCACACCGGGGTGCGTGCGATCCTGGCCTGGGGCGATGACGTCGGCCCCGACTTCATCGACATCGGCCGGCATACCGCGGCCCCGATGACCGACACCGACCGCCAACGTGTGCAACAGGCCGAGGCCGACGCGGCAGTGACCGCCAACGACGTGTTCACGATCTGCTGGACCTCCGGCACCGAGGCCCGGCCCAAGGGTGTGCCACGCAGCCACAACGAGTGGCTGGTGGTGGCGCCGTCGATCATCGACGCGGGGCAGATCCGCGCGCATGCGCGGCTGCTCAATCCATTTCCACTGGTCAACATGGCCGGCATCTCGACCGCCATCGCCGCCTGGCTGGTCGTCGGCGGCACGGTGGTGCAGCACCATCCGTTCTCGTTGCCGGTGTTCCTGCAGCAGATCCGCGACGAGCGCATCGACTACACGGTGGCGCCGCCGGCGGTGCTCAACATGCTGCTGCAAAACTCAGCCCTGCTCGAGGGCATCGATTTCAAGCGCCTGTCGCGCATCGGCTCGGGCTCGGCGCCGCTGAGCGAATGGATGGTGCGCGGCTTTGCCGAACAGTTCGGCGTGCAGATCATCAACTACTTCGGCTCCAACGAGGGTGCGGCGCTGGCGGGCAACCACATCGACCTGCCTGATCCGGGCGAGCGCGCCACCTTCTTCCCGCGCGCCGGCGTCAAGGGTTTCGACTGGTCGGTGTCGACCACGCGCAAGGTGCGCACCCGGCTGGTCGATCTGGACACCGGCGAGGACATCGCGCAGGCCGGCCGGGTCGGCGAGTTGCGTTTCACCGGCCCGACCATCTTCAGCGGTTATTACAACGCGCCCGAACTCAGCGCACGCGCCTTTGACGAACAGGGCTACTACAAGACGGGCGACCTGTTCGAGATTGCCGGCGACCGACTGCAGTTCTACCGCTACGCCGGCCGTTCCAAGGACCTGGTGATCCGTGGCGGCATGAACATCTCTGCCGAAGAGATCGAGGGCCTGCTGCAGGCCTGCCCCGGCGTGCGCGAAGTCGCCGTCGTCGGGGTGCCGGACGACATCCTGGGCG
>CAZADK010000065.1:0-12038 GCA_964483855.1 uncultured Rhodoferax sp. | reverse complement strand
GACGCTGTGCGCAGATGGGTTGAAAAGGCTTATACCTTCGACCGGCGCCGGTCGATCGTGGCTGACGGCGGATTTTCTGCCGACGGTTATCGCGAACTCGCTGAACTCGGCCTGTGCGGCCTGTACATCCCGGAAGACCTGGGCGGCATGGGCATGGGTCCGGTCGAAGGCATGGTGGCAATGGAGGAACTCGGGCGCGGCATCGTGCTCGAGCCACTGCCGCAGGCGCTGATCGCGGGGGCCGTGCTCAGCGCATACGCGCCGCCATCCCTGGCGTCGCATTGGGCACCGCAGGTCGCCCGTGGTGAGAAAGTCATCAGCCTGGCCTAACAGGAACGCGCCGGGCGCTACCGGCTCGACGCCCGTGCCACCACCGCCAGCCGCAAGGGCGATACCTGGGCGCTCAGTGGCCACAAGAGCCTGGTCGTGGCGGGCGACAACGCCGACGCATGGATCGTCAGCGCGACCATCGACGGCAAGCTGGCCCTGTTTCTCGTCGAACGTGGCAGCCAGGGGGCCACCACGCGCGGTTACGGAACCATCGACGGCGCTTGCGCAGCCGAGTTGATGCTGCACCAGGCACCAGCGCAACGGATCAGCGATGACGGACTCGCCGTGCTCGGGCATGCCGTCGACATCGGCATCGCCGCGACCTGCGCCGAAGCCGTCGGCGTGATGGACCAGACACTGGCCATCACGGTCGACTACATGAACACGCGCAAGCAGTTCGGCGTCGTCATCAGCAGTTTCCAGGCCTTGAAGCACCGGGTGGCAGACATGAAGATGCAGCTCGAACTGGCGCGCTCGATGAGTTATTACGCCTCGCTCAAGCTCCATGCGCCAGCGCCGGAACGGCGCGCCGCGATGGCGCGGGCCAAATACCAGCTCGGACAGTCGATGCGTTTCATCGGGCAGCAGGCGGTACAGCTCCATGGTGGTATCGGCATGACCGACGAATACATCGTCAGCCACTACTTCAAGCGCCTGACACAGATGGAGATGGTTTTCGGCGACACACTGCACCACCTCGGCGAAGTCTCGGCGCGGATGCAGGACAGCGCCGGGGTCTTTGCCTGAGCGCAGGCGCACTTTGTCCATCCAATTGAGCATGTTCCAAGCGGTCTGAACACGCAGCGGGACAGACTCGCGCGACGATCGCCCCTGCGGCCTGGCAACCGGAACCCGTGTCCCGGTCCGCGCCGCACTGGGAGGAGCCATGGTGAACATCAACCGCACGGCCGTGCCACGGCCGCACGACTACGACTGCTCCGACTTCGAACGCTGGCTGATCGCCCATTCGTTCAGGATGGTGGTACCACTGTGCCGGCTGGGGCTATTGGTCGCTGCAGTCATGCTGATGGTGATCGATCCCCTGCTGTTTGCCAACGGCACCTGGGGTCACCGGCCGCAACACCTGCAGTTGCCGGCATGGCATGCCGCCGCGGGGCTCTACTTCGCGCTGTTCCTGGCGCTTGCACCTCGCCTGGCCAGCCACGCGGCGCGCAAAAGGTGCCTGGCCTGGTGCATGAGCCTGGGCGCCGCCCTTTTCACCTGGTTTGGCTATCTCTCATGGGTCTTGAGCGGCGACATGTCGACCTATGCGATCTTTCTGCTGACCATGGTCTGCGTCTTCAGCTACCCTGGGGCCCTGCGCCAGGCACTGGGCTTCGCCAGCACCGCCGCATTGTCGTCATCGATCCTGTGGTTCGATGGCGCCAGCGTGTTCCTTGCCAGCGGCGCTGCCTTCAACCTCGTTGCGCTCGCGGTGGTCGCCCCGCTGCTGGACGCGCACCTCATGGCAATGAACCGCGCGTTGTTCGACGAAAAGCGCGCGGTCGAACATGAACGTGCACGCGCCGACGCAGTGCTTTTCGACGCCTTGCCGATGTCGATCGCCAACGAACTCAAGCGCAGCAGCGCGGTGGCGACCCGCAAACACGAACGCGTTGCGGTGTTGTTCGTCGACATCGTCGGATTCACCCGCTTTGCCGCCGATCATCCGCCCGACACCGTGCTGCAGGTGCTCGACACGGTCTTCTCCGCATTCGACACACTGGTCGACCGCCACGGCGTCGAGAAGATCAAGACGATCGGCGACGCCTACATGGTGATCGGCACGAACGCAGTCGCCCCGCTGGCGCAACTCGCTCTGGACATGCTGGCTGCGGTTGCCGAGTACAACCGCCGCGCCGGAGCCTCGCTGCAGATCCGCGCCGGCATGCATGTCGGCCCGGCGATCACCGGCGTCATCGGCCTGCGGCGCCTGCACTACGACGTCTGGGGCGACGCAGTCAACATCGCCAGCCGCATGGAGTCCAGCGGGACTGCTGGCCAGATCCAGGTCAGCGACGCGGTATGGCAGGAACTACGGCTGGCGTTTCGCTTCCGGTGCCGAGGCACGATCGCGGTCAAGGACAAAGGCCCGATGTGTACTTTCTACCTGCTCGGCCAGGCCACCCCCGCCGATCCGAACCACCCGCAAACCAGCCGGCTCCCCGCGCAGAACCGAGTAAGCGTTGCAGCCTGACTGGTGTCAGGGCGTGAGAGGCAATAGACGGAGCGCCCAGCCCCGCAGTCCACGACCGCGCCACTGGCCGTGGCCCGAAGCGCCAGGGGTGGTTTGCGAGGTCTCGCGTGGGCTCAAGCGATCGGCGCACACGCGCACGAGGAAACGCCGGGCCGCCCCAAGTTTCCTCGCACCCCCTCGGGGGGCCTGGCGAAGCCAGGGCTGGGGGCGAATGACGAAACGCCGGGCCGCCCCAAGTCTCCTCGCACCCCCTTGGGGGGCCTGGCCAAGCCAGGGCTGGGGGCGCTCTCAGAACATCAGCCGAGACGACTTGGGCAGATGCGTCATCAAGAACTCCATCTGGTCCGCCAGGATGCGCCGGTTGCGCAAGATGAAATCCTCCCACAGGCTGGGAACATATGGCGCATACAACAAGGGCATGTGCGCCTGCTCGGGCGTGCGGCTGCTCTTGCGGTGATTGCAAGGGCGGCAGGCTGTCACCACGTTCATCCAGGTATCGACCCCGTTCTGGGCGAACGGGACGATGTGCTCGCGCGTCAAGGTTTCCTCCTGGTGCTGCTGACCGCAGTAGGCGCACATGTTACGGTCACGGGCGAACAACTTGCTGTTGGTCAGGCTTGGCTTGAGGTTGAACGGGTTGATGTTGGGCACACCCTTCGTGCCGATGATGCTGTTGACCGCGATGATCGACTGCTGCCCGGTCCGTGCGTTGTGCCCGCCGTGAAAAACGGCCACCTCGCCGCCAGACTCCCAGCGCACTTCGCCCGCCGCATAGTGGATCACGGCTTGTTCGAGCGAAATCCAGGATTGCGGCAAACCCTGGGCTGACAGCTTCAAGACCTTCAAGATACGCCTCCAGAAACAACCCCTTGCAACGCGGATACCGGTTGACACGGCCCGGCCGGATAGAGGCGCCAGGGGCTGCACAGCGGTGGGACACAATATACATGCTTTCCACGACATGCCGCCGGCAAACCCGCGCGTGGCGGCATACCTGTCTTTCCCGAAAACAACAGTCCGACACCATGAAAGTCTTTCGCGGCGTGCATCACGCCAATCTGGCGCCCGGCTGTGCACTGACGATCGGCAATTTCGATGGCGTGCACCGCGGACACCAGGCCATGCTGGCCTTGCTGCGGGCAGAAGCTGCCCAGCGCGACATCCGCAGCTGCGTGTTGACGTTCGAGCCCCATCCGCGCGACTATTTCGCAGCCTCCACCGGGCTGACGGAACGTGCGCCGGCGCGTATCGCCAGCGTGCGTGACAAGCTGATGGACCTCGCGAACTGCGGCATCGACCAGGCGGTAGTGATGCCATTCAACGCCAGCCTGGCCGCGCAGTCGGCGCAGGCCTTCATCACCTCGGTGCTGGTCGGCGGACTGCGGGCCCGTTATGTGCTGGTCGGCGACGATTTCCGTTTCGGCGCACGGCGCGCGGGTGATTACGCGATGCTCGACGGTGCCGGCGATGCCCAGGGATTCGACGTCGCGCGCATGAACAGCTACGAGGTGCACGGCCTGAGGGTATCGAGCTCGGCGGTCCGTGAGGCACTGTCCGAGGGAAGGATGACCGATGCGGAGCGGCTGCTCGGGCATCCGTACCGGATCTCCGGGCACGTCGTGCACGGCCGAAAATTGGGTCGGGAGCTGGGATTTCCGACCCTGAACCTGCGCTTTGCCCACTGGAAACCCGCTGCCAGCGGCATCTTCGTCGTGCGGGTGCACGGGCTGGGCGATGCGCCGCTGCCCGGTGTGGCCAACCTGGGCGTGCGACCGTCGCTCGACCCATCGGACGTCAACGGCGGCCGCGTGCTGCTGGAAACCCATTGCCTGGACTGGCCCCAGGCCTGGGCACACACCCATGGCTACGGTAAACTCATCCGGGTGGAACTGCTGCACAAACTGCACGACGAACTCCGGTACGACAGCTTGGAGGCGCTTGAGCACGGCATCTCCAGAGACCGCGATGCAGCCCGGGCGTATTTCGCGTCGTCGTACGCGCAAACTCACCGGCAGACCACCCGCGATCGAATTTAACGGGCGAAACGCCACACTCGGGCGCCACGCCAGCGCCGGATTGCGGAACGTTTCGCCCAAGCCAGCTCGACCGCCCCTTGGCGACCCGCTTGACCGGCGCGCCCGTATCCACCGCCTCCAGGAGGCCCGCTTCCGACAAAGCGGGCTCAGCACCATGACCGAAAAAGCCGACTACCGCAGTACCCTCAACCTTACCGAGACACCGTTCCCGATGCGGGGCGACCTGCCCAAGCGCGAACCCATCTGGGCCCGGGAGTGGGACGAGAAAGGCATCTACCAGCAGTTGCGCGACGCCCGCCGAGGCGCGCCGAAGTTCATTCTGCACGACGGCCCTCCGTATGCCAACGGCCAGATCCACATGGGGCACGCGGTCAACAAGATCCTCAAGGACATGATCGTCAAGGAACGCCAACTTGAGGGCTTCGACGCGCTTTACATCCCGGGCTGGGATTGCCACGGCCTGCCGATCGAGAATGCGATCGAGAAGAAACATGGACGCAACCTGCCACGTGACGAGATGCAGGCCAGAAGCCGCGCCTTCGCCACCGAGCAGATCGCTCTGCAGATGAGCGACTTCAAACGCCTGGGCGTGCTGGGCGATTGGGACCACCCCTACCGCACGATGGACTTCAAGAACGAGGCCGACGAGATCCGCGCCTTCAAACGGGTGGTCGAGCGCGGCTTCGTCTACCGCGGCCTCAAGCCGGTGTACTGGTGTTTCGACTGCGGCTCCTCGCTGGCAGAGTTTGAAATCGAATACGCCGACAAGAAGTCGCAGACGCTGGACGTCGGCTTCCCGTGCGCCCAGCCTGAGCGTTTGGCCAAGGCCTTCGGACTGAACGCGCTGGCAAAACCGGCGTTCGCGGTGATCTGGACCACCACCGCCTGGACCATTCCCGCCAACCAGGCACTCAACCTCAATCCGGAGCTGCAATACGCGCTGGTCGATACCGAACGCGGCCTGCTGTTGCTGGCCGCCAGCCTGGTCGAGCAGTGCCTGGAACGTTACCAGCTGACCGGATCCGTTCTCGCCACGACCCCGGGCAAGGCACTGGCCGGCATCGAGTTTCACCACCCGCTGGCGCAGGTCGACCCGGGTTACGACCGCCGCGCACCCATCTACCTGGCCGACTACGCGACTGCCGACGACGGTACTGGTCTGGTGCACTCCTCGCCGGCCTATGGCGTGGAAGACTTCAACAGCTGCGTGTCCCACGGCATGGCACTGGACGACATCCTCAACCCGGTGCAGAGCAACGGCCAATATGCCGCCGAGTTGCCATTGTTCGGCGGCATGAATATCTGGAAGGCCTGCCCGCGCATCATCGAAGTGCTGCAGCAATCCGACCGGCTGTTCGCCACCACCCATATCAGCCACAGCTACCCGCATTGCTGGCGCCACAAGACGCCGGTGATCTACCGCGCTGCGGCGCAATGGTTCATCCGCATGGACGAAGGCGTGGGCGTCTTCACCAAGGACAAGGCGCCCAAGACCTTGCGCCAACTCGCGCTGGACGCGATCGAGCAGACAGCGTTTTACCCGGAGAACGGCCGTACCCGGCTGCGCGACATGATCGCCGGCCGGCCCGACTGGTGCATCAGCCGCCAGCGCAGCTGGGGCGTGCCGCTGCCGTTTTTCATCCATCGCGATACCGGCGAGCTGCATCCACGCACGATGGAGATCCTGGACCAGGCCGCCGACATGGTCGAGCGCGGCGGCATCGAGGCCTGGAGCGTGGCCAGCGCCGAATCGATCATCGGCGAGCAAGACGCGCGCCATTACACCAAGAGCAACGACATCCTGGAAGTCTGGTTCGACTCGGGCACCACCCACACCACGGTGCTCAAGGGTTCGCATCCGGGCAGCGGCCACGACAGCGGCCCGGAGGCCGATCTGTACCTGGAAGGCCATGACCAGCATCGCGGCTGGTTCCACTCCTCGTTGCTGACTGCCTGCGCGATGGTCGACCGCGCACCCTACCGTGGCCTGCTGACCCACGGCTTCACCGTCGACAGCCAGGGCCGCAAGATGAGCAAGAGCCTGGGCAACGGTGTCGACCCCCAGGAAACGTCAAAGAAACTCGGCGCCGAGATCATCCGGTTATGGGTGGCCGCCAGTGACTATTCAGGCGACATCGCGGGCGACGACAAGATCCTCGCACGGGTCGTCGATACCTACCGCCGCATCCGCAACACCTTGAAGTTCCTGCTCGCCAACACCAGCGACTTCGACCCGGCCAGCCAGTCGGTCGCGTCGCAGGACATGCTGGAGATCGACCGATACGCGCTGGCCCGGGCCGCGCAACTGCAGGCGGACATCCTGGCTCACTACAAGGTGTTCGAGTTCCACCCGGTGGTGGCCAAGCTGCAGATCTACTGCAGCGAAGACCTCGGTGCGTTCTACCTCGACATCCTGAAGGACCGGCTGTACACCACCGGGGCGGACTCGCACGCCCGCCGATCGGCCCAGACCGCGTTGTGGCAGATCACCCAGGCGATGCTGCGCTGGATGGCGCCATTCCTGAGCTTCACCGCCGAGGAGGCCTGGAGCGTGTTGTCTGGCGCCGGCAAGGTTGCGCAGGCCAACCGCGTGTCGATCTTCACCAGCGCATTCACCCACATGGCTGCGCCAGACACAGCGCTGCTGGACAAATGGAATGCGATTTGTTCGGTGCGCGACATGGCGAACAAGGAGATCGAGGCCTTGCGCGAAGCCGGCAAGGTCGGGTCCTCATTGCAGGCGCGGGTGGACATTGAAGTGCCGGCCGACAGCCATGCCGACCTGCTGGCGGCGCTGCAAAGCCTGGGCGACGACCTGCGCTTCGTGTTCATCACCTCGGGGGCCAGCGTGGCCGCCGGCAGCGCACTCAAGGCCACACCGACATCGGTGGCGGATCCGAAGTGCGAACGCTGCTGGCACTACCGCGCAGACGTCGGCCACGACGCTGCCCATCCGGGTCTGTGCGCACGTTGCACCAGCAATTTGTACGGCGCTGGCGAAGTGCGCAGCTTCGCGTGACGCCGATGCGCAAACCCCAACGCGGCGCCGGGGACATGGTGCCCTGGCTGGGCCTGTCGCTGCTGATCCTGATCGCCGACCAGTTCACCAAGGTCATGGTGCTGGGCTATTTCCGGCTCGGCGACAGCCAACGTGTCACCAGCTTCTTCAACCTGGTGCGGGTGCACAACGAAGGTGCGGCGTTCTCCTTCCTGGCCGGCGCGTCGGGCTGGCAACGCTGGTTCTTCACGGCCATTGGCGTGGGCGCAGCCATCTTCATTGTCTGGATGCTCAAGTCGCATCCGGGTCAGCGCCTGTTTGCCTTTGCGATGGCCTGTATCCTGGGCGGCGCGATCGGCAACGTGATCGACCGGCTGGTGCATGGTTATGTCGTGGATTTTCTACAGTTTCACTATGCCAGCTGGTACTTCCCCTCCTTCAACATTGCCGACAGCGCGATTACCATTGGGGCGGCCTCGATGATCCTAGATGAACTCCTGCGGGTCAGACGTTCCCGCTGAAAAACTTCACTTGACCCACCTGCTCAACCTCCTCGCCGCAATAGCTCTGCTGGTGTGGGGCACTCAACTGGTACGAACCGGAATCCTGCGGGTCTTTGGCGCCAGCCTTCGCAATGTGCTGGCCAAGAGCGTCAGCAACCGGCTCAACGCGCTGGTATCGGGACTGGGTGTCACGGCGCTGGTGCAGTCGAGCACCGCAACGGCATTGATCGTCGCCTCGTTTGTCGGCCAGGGCCTGATGAGCCTGCCATCGGCACTGACCGTCATGCTGGGGGCCGACATCGGCACCAGCGTGATGGCTGTCGTGTTCTCGCGCGATCTATCCTGGTTGTCGCCGCTTTTCATCTTCGTCGGCGTCGTATTGTTCATTGCACGCCAGTCCACCACGGTGGGACGTATCGGTCGCATTCTGATCGGACTGGGTCTGATGCTGCTTGCGCTGAGCCTGGTGTCGCAGTCGGCCACGGTGCTGACGCAGGCGCCGGCGATCAAGGCCCTGCTCGGTTCACTCTCAAGTGACCTGCTGCTCGAAATCTTCATCGGCGCCGTGCTGACAGTGCTGTGTTACTCCAGCCTGGCCATGGTGCTGCTGACCGCCACGCTGGCCACCACCAACGTGATCCCGCTCGACGTGGCTCTGGGCCTGGTTCTCGGCGCAAACCTGGGAAGCGGGTTGCTAGGCGTGTTGACCACGTTGGGCGCCAGCATCGAAACCCGCCAGGTGCCATTGGGTAACCTGATCTTCAAGATCATCGGCATCGCGATGGCGGCGCCCTTCGTCGGATTCTGGATCGAATTCCTGGGTGAATGGCTGACGCACTCGGCAACCGTCGTGGTGTTGTATCACCTGTGTTTCAACCTGGCGGTGGGCGCCGTCTTCATCGGCCTGACACCATTCGTCGCGCGCTGGAGCCAGATGCTGCTGCCCAAGCCCGCGACCTCCACCGTGGCCGGTCGCCAGCGACACCTCGACGCGACCGCATTGGCGACGCCATCGCTGGCCATCTCGTGCGCGGTGCGCGAGGCCATGCACCAGGCCGACGTGGTTGAGACCATGCTGACCGGCATGCTGCGCGTCATCACGAACAACGACAGCAACCTGGCGCAGGAACTGCGCAAGATGGACGACACCGTCGACGAGCTCTACTCCAACATCAAGTACTACCTGACCAAGATCTCGCGCGAGGCGCTCAGTGAAAGCGAAGGCCAGCGCTGGACCGACATCATCAGCTTCACCATCAACATGGAGCAGATCGGCGATATCGTCGAGCGGGTGCTGATCGACATCGAGGACAAGAAAATCCGCACCGGCCGCAATTTCTCGGACGCCGGGATGACGGAGATCAGCGACATGCACGGGCACCTGGTGGAGAACCTGCGACTGGGCATGAGCGTCTTCCTGCACGGCAATGTGCGCGATGCCCAGCGCCTGCTCGAGGAAAAGACGCGTTTTCGCGACCTGGAACGCCAATACGCATCGACCCACCTGGGCCGTCTGGCCGACAAGACTTTGCAGAGCATCGAGACCAGTTCGCTGCACCTGGACCTGATCAGCGACCTCAAGCGCATCAACTCCCACATCTGCTCGATCGCCTACCCGATCCTCGACTCCGCCGGTGCGCTGGCACCCAACCGGCTCAAGAAGTCGGTGCTCGACGCACAGGACTGAGAACCGGAGCCGATAGAAGGGCCGCCAGGCCGGGTCAGATCGGCAGGGCCGGGTTCGGTCACGCTGCCATTGACGCGCCGGCCCAGCGCGGTCGCGTCGTTCTGGTCGGTCCGAGTTGCGTTGGCCGTGCTTGAGACCCCGCAGTTCAACGCCGCGGGTGCCGTTGGCAATCGATCACACAACGGGGTGTCAACAGGTCGCGAATCCGACAATAATGGGGCAAAACGGGAGTAAGGTCATGGGTAAGCGATCCTGCCAACACATGCTGGTCATTGCGTCGGGGCTGCTGATCAGCCAGAGCGTGCTGGCGCAATCGGATACGGTAACCGTCAAGCGGGAGTCGCAGTTGCGCGAATCGCCAGCCGAGTCCGCGCCCAGCCTTGCAGCGCTGCCCGTGCAGACGCCGCTCACCCGGTTGGCAACCCGACGCGGCCCCTGGATCGAGGTGCGCACCACACAAGGCCAGACCGGCTGGGTGCATTTGTTCGATGTAGGCACAGTCCCGGCCGCACAAGGTGGCAATTTCGCCACTGGCGCCTTGCGTGGCCTGACTGGTTTGCTGGGTGGTGGAAATGCACTCGCGCCCACCACAAGGACAGCAACTGCAACCGTCGGTATCCGGGGCCTGGGGGCCGAGGAGATCACGAACGCCCAGCCCAACCCGATCGCCGTCACCCTGATGGAGACACTGCAGATCAATACCGCGCAGGCGCAGCAGTTTGGTGCCGTCGCCGGGTTGACTGCCCAGGCCATGGCGCCCCTTCCGGTGCCGCCACCACCCAGCGGTCCCGCGACTCCAGGCGCCGCCGGCAACTCAGGGAGCGACCGATGACCCAACGGCACACGACACCACGCGTCCCGTCCTCGCGCGCGATCGCCTGCGCTGCCGCAACGGTGCTTGTGGGAGCTTTGTCCTGCGGTGTTGCCTGGGCGCAGAACCAGGACGCGGCCAAGGCGCTCAATCTGCTCCAGCAATTGCTGCGGCCGGCGCAGAACAACACCCCACCGCCGCAGCCCGTCAATCCCGCGTTGCCGCTGGCGCCGGTCGCGCCGGCGCTGCCCGCCAATCCGGCCGGGTTTCTCGGCAACGCGCTAGGCGGCAGTACCGGCAAGGCGGCTGGCAATGCCGCCATGGCCGGCGACCTGATGAATCTGCTGTCGCAGTCGTCGACGCAGATCGAACCGACCCAGGAGATCGAGATCGGGCGCCAGCTCTCCGCGGTCTTGCTCGGCAGCAAGGCCCTGCATCCGGACATGCAATTGCAGCGTTACGTGAACCAGCTCGGGCGCTGGATCAGCCTGCAGACCAGCCGGCCCGAACTGCCCTGGACCTTCGCCGTGCTCGACGACAACGGATTCAACGCCTTCGCGGCACCCGGCGGCTTCGTGTTCGTGACCAAAGGGCTGATCGACCGTGTGGCCGACGAGTCCGAGCTGGCCGGCATCCTGGCGCACGAGATCAGCCACGTCGTGCAGCGCCACCACCTCGAGGCCATCCGCAAGAACGCGCGCGCGGGCATCGTCACGCAGCTGATCGGGTCGCAACTGAACAACAACCTGGGCGGTGCACTGTCGGCGCAACTGATCGGGCTCGGGCGCAACCTGTACTCCAAGGGCCTGGACCAGTCAGACGAATACGAAGCCGACCGGCTCGGCGTCACGCTGGCCACCAGCGCGGGATTCGACCCCTACGGCCTGCCGGCGGTGCTGCAATTGCTACGTTCCGCGACACCCGACAATCCGGTGTTCAGCCTGTCGCTGAGCACCCACCCACCGGCCCAATTGCGCATCGACCAGATGGCGCTGGCCATGGGTAACCGGCTCGACGCCTGGACCGGCAAACCCGCTGTCACGCTGGCGCAGCGCATGGAGCAACTGGCGGCGCGCCAGAATGACCGGGCGGCGGCGGCAGCAGCCACTGCGACCACGCCGGCGCCGGCAACTGCGGCCACGCCGGCGCCGGTCGCCAAGCCTCCACCAGCCGTACGCCTGCCGGCGACCAGGCCATCCACGGCAAAGTCACCCAAACCCTAGCCCTGACTCACCGCGGCGGAGGTGGAGCGCAAGCTTCAGGTGCTGTCCAGGTCGCTGCGAGCCATGCGCCGGGTCAGCCGGCGCATGGCTCGCCAGACCCACAGCGCCACCACCGGAATCGCAACTGCCGCGCTGCCCTCCGGACTCAGCGGCCAGCCCCAGGGTTGCGCGGCCTTGGCCAGGTAAATCACCAGGCCCACAACGTAATAGGTGATCGCCGCCACCGACAGACCTTCGACCGTCGACTGCAGCT
>CAZADK010000064.1:923-12094 GCA_964483855.1 uncultured Rhodoferax sp. | reverse complement strand
AGCGACGTACGCTCGCGCACCTGACGCAGCAAGGCGTCGACCAGGCTGCCGTGGCCGAACACCTCCGGTACGGTGAACGCGGCGGCAATGCGCGTGGCACTGTCGGGCAGCGGCACGAACCGCGAGCGTGGCTTCTGGTGCAGGCTCTTGAGCAGGGCCAGGATCTTGTCCTTGAGCATGCCCGGCACCAGCCATTCGCAGCGCTCCTCGTTCACCTGGTTGAGAACGAACAGGGGTATCGTCACCGTCAGGCCGTCGCGGGCATCTCCGGGTTCGTGCAGGTAGTCGGCCCGGCAGTCGACCCCGCCCAGGCGCACCGTGCGCGGAAACGCGCTGGTCGTGATGCCGGCCGCCTCATGGCGCATCAACTCGTCGCGGGTAAGCAGCAGCAGGCCGGGTCGCTGCCGCGCCGCCTCGCGGTACCAGCGCTCAAGGCCGTGGCCACTGCAGACGTCGGCCGGCAATTGCTGGTCGTAGAACGCATAGATCAGTTCATCGTCGACCAGCACGTCCTGCCGGCGCGACTTGTGCTCGAGCTCCTGCACCTGGGCGACCAGCTTGCGGTTGGTGGCCAGGAACGCCAGCCGGGTCTCCCATTCGCCGGCCACCAGCGCTTCGCGGATGAAGATCTCGCGCGCACCTTGCGGGTCGATGCGGCCGAAGTCGATCCGGCGCCCGCTGTAGACGACGATGCCGTACAAGGTGGCGCGTTCGAGCGCCGTCACCTGGGCCGCCTTCTTCTCCCAGTGCGGGTCCAGCAACTGCTTCTTGAGCAGGTGGCCGGCGACCTGCTCGATCCAGGTCGGCTCGATCGCGGCGATGCCACGGCCAAACAGCCGGGTCGTCTCGACCAGCTCGGCAGCCAGGATCCAGCGGCCCGGCTTCTTGCTCAGGTGCGCACCCGGATGGCGATAGAACTTGATGCCACGCGCGCCCAGATAGGCCTCGTCATCGTCGACCTTGCAGCCAACGTTGCCCAACAGGCCGGACAACATCGACAGATGCAGCTGCTCGTAATTGGCCGGCGCGGTATTGATGCGCCACTGATGCTCGGCGACGACGGTGAGCAGTTGGGAGTGGATGTCCTTCCACTCGCGCACCCGGCGCACATTGACGAAGTTCTGGCGCAACAACTGCTCGTACTGTCGGTTCGACAACCGGTGCTCGGCGCTGCCCTTTTCGCCGCGCGCGTGGGCGATCCATTTCCAGAGCTTGAGATAGCCGGTGAACTCGCTGCGTTCGTCATCGAACTTCACATGCGCCGCGTCGGCCCCGCCCTGAGCCTCCAGCGGCCGATCGCGCACGTCCTGCACGCTCAGCGCGCTGGCAATCACCAGCACCTCGTCCAGAGCCTGGCGCTCGCGTGCCTCCAGGATCATGCGCCCGACCCGCGGATCGAGTGGCAACCGCGCCAGCTCCCGGCCGATGGCGGTCAGTTCGTTGCCCTCATCGACGGCGCCGAGCTCGGCCAGCAGCTGGTAACCGTCGGCGATGGCCCGTGCCTGCGGCCGCTCGATGAACGGAAAATCCTCGACCATGCCCAGGTGCAGTGACTTCATGCGCAGGATCACGCCGGCCAGCGAGCTGCGCAGGATCTCCGGATCGGTGAAACGCGGGCGCTGGGCAAAGTCATCCTGTGCATACAGCCGGATGCAGATGCCGTTGGCAACCCGGCCGCAGCGCCCGGCGCGCTGGTTCGCCGCCGCCTGGCTGATGGGCTCGACCAGCAGCTGCTCCACCTTGCTGCGAAAGCTGTACCGCTTGACGCGCGCCGTGCCGACGTCGATGACGTAGCGGATGCCTGGCACGGTGAGCGAGGTCTCGGCCACGTTGGTGGCCAGCACGACGCGCCGCTGGCCGTGCAGCTCGAACACCTGGTCCTGTTCGGCCTGCGACAAGCGTGCAAACAAGGGCAGAATCTCAGCCGAACGCAACGCCGGTTGGTGGCTGAGATGCTTGCGCAGCGCATCGGCGGCCTCGCGGATTTCGCGCTCGCCCGGAAGGAACACCAGGATGTCACCGTCCTGGCGTGGCCCGCCCGCCGTCCACAATTCGTCCACCGCCGCACAGATCGCGTCGTTCAGATCGTGCTCGCGGGTCTCTTCGAACGGGCGATACCGCTGATCGACGGGGAACATGCGGCCCGAGACCATGATCACCGGCGCCGGTCCGTTGCGCGAGGCGAAATGGTCGGCAAAACGCTGCGCATCGATGGTGGCCGACGTCACGATGATCTTCAGGTCGGGTCGCCTGGGCAGGATCTGGCGCAGGTAACCGAGCAGGAAGTCGATGTTGAGGCTGCGTTCGTGCGCCTCGTCGATGATCAACGTATCGTAGGCCTTGAGCAGCGGGTCGCTCTGCGTCTCAGCCAGCAAGATGCCGTCCGTCATCAGCTTGACCGACGCATCGCGCGAAAGCCGGTCCTGGAAACGCACCTTGAAGCCGACCACCTCGCCCAGCGGCGTCTGCAACTCCTGCGCGATACGCTTGGCAACCGAACTGGCGGCGATGCGCCGCGGCTGGGTATGGCCGATCAGCTTGCCCTGCCCCGGCGGATAGGCCGGCTTGCCGCGGCCCTGTTCCGCAATGGCGCGTTTGCCGCGTCCCAGGGCCAACGCCATCTTGGGCAACTGGGTGGTCTTGCCGGAGCCGGTCTCACCGCAGACGATGACGACCTGGTGCGACGCGATCGCGTCCATGATCTGGACGCGCATCGCCGATACCGGCAAAGACTCAGGAAATTCGATCACCGGCTCTGGCATGGAGCGATTATCCCGGCTTGCGACCCACGATCAGCCGAAGGGCAATCCCGCAGGGTGAAGCACGAAGGCACTGCCATGAATCGCCGGTGTGACTGCTACACTTTTGTCTTCCCCGCGTTGCCACGACCTGGCCCGACCGCCGATGTCCACCGTATTCAACTTCACGTTCGTGCCCTGGTTCCGCTCGGTCGCGCCCTATATCCACAAGTTCCGCAACCAGACCTTCGTCGTGGCCATCGCTGGCGAGGCCATCGCCGCGGGAAAGCTGCACCACCTGGCGCAGGACCTGGCGCTGATCCAGAGCATGGGCGTCAAGATCGTGCTGGTGCACGGTTTCCGGCCCCAGGTCAACGAACAGCTCAAGGCCAAGGGACACGAACCGCGGTATTCGCATGGAATGCGCATCACCGACGAGGTCGCCCTGGACTGCGCGCAGGAAGCGGCCGGCCAGCTGCGCTACGAGATCGAGGCCGCATTCAGCCAGGGCTTGCCCAACACACCAATGGCCGACTCCACGGTACGGGTGATCTCGGGCAACTTCATCACCGCGCGACCGGTGGGCATCGTCGATGGCGTTGATTTCCAGCATTCCGGCCTGGTGCGCAAGGTGGACAGCGCCGGCATCCAGCGGGCACTGGACTTCGGTGCCATCGTGCTGGTCTCGCCGTTTGGCTTCTCGCCCACGGGCGAGGCGTTCAACCTCACGATGGAAGAAGTGGCAACGTCGATCGCGATCGCGCTGCAAAGCGACAAGCTGATCTTCCTGACCGAGGTTCCGGGCATCCTGCTGCGCCCGGGCGAGCCGATGGGCGACGAAAACCCGATCGACACCGAACTTCCGCTGGCCACCGCCGAGAAATGGCTGGCGGAACTACCGCCCGCCCTGACGCCACTCGACACCCCGTTCTATCTGCAGCATTGCGTCACGGCCTGCAAGGCCGGCGTCGAGCGCAGCCACATCATTCCGTTCGCGGTGGACGGCGCGTTGCTGCTCGAAGTCTATGTACACGACGGGATCGGCACCATGGTGGTGGACGAAAAGCTGGAGAACCTGCGCGAGGCCACGGGCGACGATGTCGGCGGCATCCTGCAACTGATCGAACCGTTCGAGAAGGACGGCACACTGGTCAAGCGCGGGCGCACCGAGATCGAACGCGACATCGGCTACTACAGCATCCTGGAGCACGACGGCGTGATCTTTGCCTGCGCGGCGCTGTACCCGTATCCGGAGGAGCGCACCGGCGAGATGGCGGCCTTGACGGTGTCGCCCGAATCCCAGAGCCAGGGTGATGGCGAGCGCGTGCTCAAGCGCATCGAACAACGCGCCAAGGCCCAGGGCCTGGAGAGCATCTTCGTGCTGACCACCCGGACCAAGCACTGGTTTCTCAAGCGCGGCTTCGTCGAGGCCGACCCCGACAAGTTGCCGGAGGCGCGCCGGCGCATGTACAACTGGAACCGCAAGAGTCTGGTGCTGGTCAAGAAACTGGGCTGAACCTCGCTGCCGCGCATGGCGACCGGTTATCCTTTCCGCTCGGCCCCCCGGATCGGGCCCATGCACCGCTTCTACAAGGAACCTCGACCATGGCATCTTTGAACTTCATTGGCGGCGAAAAAGGCGGCGTCGGCAAATCGGTGCTGTCGCGCCTGCTGGCGCAGTATTTCATCGACCGCGGCCGTCCGTTCACCGGCTTCGACACAGACCGTTCACACACCTCGTTCACCCGCTTTTACGCCGACTATGCCTCCCCGGTCATCGTCGACCGCTACGAGGGCCTCGACCGGATCGCCGCCTGCTTCGAAGAGGTGCCGGCAGTCGGCCAGCAAGGCAGCGCGATCGTCGACCTGGCGGCGCAGACGGCACTGCCGCTGGCACGCTGGATCAAGGACTCCGACCTGCTGCCACTGATGGGCGAGATGGGCGTGACTGTCAACTTCTGGCACCTTGCCGATGCCGGCAAGGATTCGGTCGACCTGCTGGACCGTCTGCTCAACACCTACGGCGCAGGACCCAACTACATCGTGGTCAAGAACGAGGGCCGTGGCAGCGACTTCCTGGAACTGGAACAGTCGTCGGCACTGAAGAAGGCACTGGCACTGGGCGCGCGCGTCGTCACCCTGCCCCAGCTGCACGAGTCGAGCATGCGCAAGATCGACCGCCAGAACGCCAGTTTCTGGTCCGCCATCAACCACCGCGCCACCGACAACGATGCGCTGGGCATGCTCGAGCGCCAGCGCGTCAAGACCTGGCTGAAGAACTGCTACACGATGCTCGACGCGCTGCCGCTGTAAGCAGACGGGGCGCGGGCAAGCAACAAACGCTCAGCTGCGCACGATGAATGGCGCCAGCTGAGCGAGGTCGGGTTCGACACCCAGGCCAGGCGCATCGGGCAACACAGCCCAGCCATCCTCGATCGCAAATGGAAACACCTGTTCCCGCAACGGGTTCGGATTGGCGTCCACCTCGGCCCAGCCACCGTCGAACCCGGCGCCGGCGAGCACATGCATCGACGCCGCCAGCCCGACGCCGCCGGCCAGCCAGTGCGGACAATAGGCCACGCCCAGCCCGTGCGCCTGGCGCGCCACCGACAGGCCGCCTCCGATGCCGCCCCACTTGCCGACATCGGGCTGCACAAAGCCCAGATAACCCGCCTGCAGCGCCTCGGAAAATGACTCTTCGCCACGCAGGTTCTCACCGGCGGCCAGCGGTACCGGGCTGGCCTTGGCCAACGCCGACCACAGGGCATGGGGCAGGTCGGCCGCAATCGGCTCCTCGATCCAGTAGGGCTTGAACGGCGCCAACGCGGCAATGCGGGCGGCCGCGTCCGCCGGCTGCCAGCCCTGATTGGCGTCACACATGATGATGGCGTCACTGCCCATCGCCGATCGCGCCGCCTGCATGTTGGCAACATCCCGTTCAGGCGAAAACCCGATCTTGAGCTTGAAGGCGCGATAACCGGCCTGGTACTTGGCCAGCATCACCTCGACCACCTTGTCCGGTCCGATGCCGCTGGCATAGACGCGGACCTTGCCGCTGCCCCCGCCGAGATGCTTCCACAATGGCACGCCGGCGCGGCGGGCAGCCATGTCCCACAAGGCCTGGTCCACCGCGCCGGTGATCTGGGCGAACGGACCGGGCTCGCCGCACTGGATCGCCATCAGCCGGGTGCGTTGCACGAGCATGTCGCGCACCGCCTGCGGATCGTCGGCGCAAAAACCCTTGAGCAAGGGTGCGAAGATACTGCGCGCCAGCCGTCCCCGATGTTCGGCCCCCACCTGCGGAAAGTTGCTGAATACCTCGCCCCAGCCAAAGGCGCCGTCACTGGCCGTGAGCTTGAGAAAAACCGCCGGGCGGTTGGTCATGGCACCAAACGCGTTGGCAACGGGTTCGGCAATCGGGGCGCGCAGCACCCAGCATTCCAGTTGGTCGATACGGTTCGTCATGGTGCGGTGTCGTGATAGGTGGTCGCGCGAGTTTAGACCGGTGATCGCGTTGCCCAGCCTGCGGCCCACAGACCGCGGCACGATCGGCCAGCGCCCGGGCCATGATCGGATTCACCGAACACCCGCGACCGCGCATCGTCAAACCATCGAAGCCATATCGGATTTGCGCCAGGCGACCGGGAAGATGTCGTCGTCGGTCGGGCGGAGGCCGGCCACCAATTGAGGGTCGCCCGTGATCTTCATGGTGGCTGGCCGCGGGTCCCAGCGCGCATCATCGCCAAAGTACCGGGTCGAAATTGCCACGCGCCGCCGAGTGGGCGAGAAATTGCCCGGTGCGCCATGAACCGTGAGCGGATGGTGCACGATGCAATCGCCGGCCTTCATCTCCCAGGACAGGAATCGGTAGTCCGGGTTCCCCTTGAGTTCGCTGAAATTGGGACACTCCTCGAGATCGGATTTGAAGTTCGGATCCTTGTCGGGGATCGCCGCACGGTAGAACTTGCCCCATTTGTGCGATCCCGCGACGTATTCCAGTGCGCTGTTCTCCGGCCCCACATCCGTCAACGCGACCCAGACCGACAGAATCTGATTGCCGCGCATCGGCCAGAACGGCAGGTCGTGGTGCCAGTCCGTCATCTCGTTCGTGCGGGGCTCCTTGACGAAAACCTGGTCATAAAAGACACGCACCTCGTCGCAGCGCATGAGTCGCGCGGCAATTTCGGCGTTGGGCGACTCCATCACGTAATGATTGAAATCGTCGTCCCAGCGAAACACGAAGGAGTTGATGTGGTAGCGGCCCGATGTGCCGCCCAGCGCACGCGTGACTTCACGCGGGCGGGCCAAAGGGTTCTCGGCGTCCATGATGCGGTCTACCGCGGCAGACATGCGAGTGATCCAATCCTGGTCAAACATGCCGCGCAAGCAGATGACGCCATCCTCTTCGAACTGGCAGATATCCGCCTCCGTGATCGGGTTCAAGGGTCTACGGTTCATGAGGTATCTCCTTCAGGGTTGGGAAGTGTTTGACGTTCCGCCAGAGCCGGGTTGGGCCAATATGTTGCAGGGTTCGGCAGGTGACATCGCGCGCGTGACGGTCGGCAGTCTGCCCAGCAGTTGCCGAAGTTCGTGCAAAGAATTCGCAATGCCAAATACGTAACGATCGGGACGCAGCACCACGGCATCTGCGCCGACCTGCTGCAGCCAAGGCGCCAGCGCAGCATCGGTCAGCCAGGCGACACCGAGGGTACCCAGTCGCGCGTGCTCGTCCGGGAGCAAACCATCCGAAAAACGTCGGTTGGCGCACATGATGGCGAATGTGTTCCCCAGGGCCTCGTCGAGCCAGCGGCCATCTTGTAGCCGCGGCTGGCCCGGCAAGGTGCCGCCAGCACCCTCGCCATGGTGCAGGCCTGGCCCCAGCGGCGGCGCCAGATTGACGATTTCCTGCGGCCCACCTTCGACGAACTGGCGGTCACGCTGCGCGGCAACTTGCGGATCGGTTGTCTGGATGATGCTTCCCAAGCGCACGGCCGTTCGGATGTATTCCAGCACATGCGAGGCACGCTCGCTGTGATAACTGTCCAACAAGCTGGCGTCTGCGCCGCGCAGCACCAGATCGAGTTTCCATGCGAGGTTTGACGCATCGCGCACACCGGCACACATGCCCTGCCCCAGGAACGGAGGTGTCTGATGGGCGCTGTCGCCCGCCAGCAGCAAGCGACGGTCTCTCCAGCCATCCGCGATCAGGGCGTGAAACGTGTATATCGCATGGCGCACCAGCGTCGCGTCGCCTGGGCGAATCCAGCGCGACAGCGTGGCCCACAACGCATCGGGTTGCATCATCGATTGCGGGTCGTCGCCTGGCATGAGCATGATTTCCCAGCGGCGGCGCCGGCCCACCACGTTGACGTAGGTCATCGGCCTGCCCGGATCGCAGTACTGGACCGTGGCCACGGGCAATTCGACATCGCGTTGCAACTCCACATCCACGACCAGCCACGACTGGTGCAGGCCAAGATCGACAAGTTTGCTGCCCAGCGCCTCCCTCACGATGGATCGCCCACCGTCGCAACCGACGAGCCAGCGCGCGTGCAGATGCCGCACGGTGCCACGCACCAGGTCTCGGGCGATCACGGTGGCACCGTCGCCCTGTTGTGCGACAGACTCCACCTCGTGGCTGAGAAACGGGGTCACACATGCATGATGGCGGGCCACGGCAGCACGCAGCACTTGTTCCAGGTCGGGTTGGTGAAAAAGATAATTGTTGGCCCACCCATGAATGCCGGCCGCGCCCGCGGCCTTGCGTCCCAGCATGAGACGACCCGCCGCATCGAGATACTGCATGCCTTGCGAGGGGCGCACCAACGGCAGTAAAACGCCTGCGACGCCAGCGGCATGGAAGATTCGCATCACTTCGCCATCGAAATGCACGGCGCGCGGCAGGTTCAGCAAACCGGGCTCGCGGTCGACCAGCGCCACACGCCAGCCGCGCTGGCCCAGAAGCTTGGCAAGCACGGCGCCCGTCGGACCGTAACCAACGATGGCAACGTCCAATTGCGGTGTCAGTGTCGTCGTCATGGCGCAATTGCCGCGCTGGCACCCGCCGGACTCGGGCTCTCCATTCGTGCGCGCGGATGCCCGATCAGTTCGATGTCGGAACTGATGCGGCGCCCCGCCGATGTGATCAGCCCGATCAGAAGGTCCAGATCGGTGATTCCCAGCCGCGCGCGGGACAAGGCGGCGATCACGCTGCCCAGTATTTCGCCATCTGCGTTGAAAACGGGCGCGGCGATACCGACGAAATCGGCATCGAGTTCGCCGTCGGAGCGGGCATATCCCGCACGCCGGATGAGGGCCATGGTGCGTTTGAAACTGTCCCAGTCGGACCCCATGCCGTGCAGGCGAGCCTCCACGGCATGCGCTGCATACAGACGCTTGAGCTTTGCGCTGGCGAAATTGGCCACAATGATCTTGGAGCCGGCACCGCGAAACAACGGCATCGGCCGTCCGCGCCCAAAGGACAGAGGCAGGCGCTCTACGCCGTGCTGTTGGTGGGTCGTGACGATCTCTTCACCATACAGTCCGATCAGATTGATCTCGCAGCCGCAGGCGGCTACCAGGCCCTGGATCACCGGAAGGCCAGCCTTCAACAAAGGATCGCTCTGCCGGATCTGGTAGTCGAGCGCAATGATGCGCGGTCCCAGCGCGTAACAACCCGTGGCCACGCGCACCAGAAATCCCACGCTGACCAGTTCGCGGACATACCGGTAACCGGTGGGTCGCGTCAAGCCGAGTCGCTCGATGATGCGCTCGGCAGTCCAGACCGGCTCCTCGGGCGAGAACAGTGACAGCACGGCCAGCGTGGAACGCAAGGTGCTCACGCAAGCCCCATCTTCAGTTCCATTTCACGCACCCATTGGGCCCGGGGCCGAAATCCGGGCGAGGCACTGGCATGCTGCTCGGCCCAGGCCCAGATCGCCGCGTCATCAAGCGAGAAGTCGAACGGCACGCGCATGGGCTGATCGATGTACCAGGGGGTGTCGATGAACAACTCCAGTCGGTTGCCTTCAGGGTCGCGCACATAGACCGACAACGCATTGCCATGGCAGGCAGGAGAAACCTCGCTCATTTCTTCGCGCAGCTCACCTTCGATCATGCGCAGGTACAGCGCGCGCAGTGTCGTGAGGCTGTCGACCCGAAACGACATCTGGTTCACGGTGTTGAAGCCGCCGCTGTCGGGCCGGCCGGTGGCGAGCACGAGCTGGTGGTGCTCGGTGGGGTCGCGACTCAGGAACACCAGCCTGACCTTTCCGCGCGGCGTATCGAGGTCGCCTCGGTCGGTGACGGTGAACCCCAGAAACCGCGTATAGAACGATTCCATGCGCGCGAGATCGCTGACATAGATGCCGATATGGCTGAAGCTGATGGTGGGTACCTGAGACATTCTTGAACCTCGCTTTGCAGTCAAATCTGGCATTGGAAAAGTCTCACTTAACGAAATTTTCCATGTCACCAAGCAGAAATGTCAACGCTGCACTGCAACAAATCTTGAATATTGACATTATTCCTGAAGACTATAAAGTTGCGCAAAATCATCGAAAAATGGAGACACCCTTGGCACAAGCCAACCACCGGGCTCGTCGCATCGCGCTGGCCCCCCTAATCGTGCGCAGCCTGATCACCGGGCGCCGGCGTCTGACCGTCTGGCGCGATTTCGAATGAATTCCCGGGCTGCCACGGTCCACACGCGTTCGGCAAGCCCAGTGGTTGTGCAATGACGATGGTGCAAAGGAGAACTCGATGAGACTGGCAAGTTATGTTCACGACGGAAAAGCAAGCTACGGAGCGGTGACGGACGCGGGCATCGTGGATTTGGCGCGACGCCTTGGCAGCAGCCACCCCGATCTGCGCTCCATCCTGGGTGCGGCCGATCTGGACAAGGCCCGCCATGCAATAACAGGCGCGGCGCCGGACTTTCAACTGGCACAGGTGCAGTTGCTCCCGGTGATACCCAATCCCGACAAGATCCTCTGCGTGGGCCTGAACTACGAGGACCACGTCGTCGAAACCGGGCGGGAAAAAACCGAAAACCCGGTCTTGTTTGTGCGTTTCGCCGACTCGCAGGTGGGCGCTGATCAGCCCATGTTGCGGCCCCGCGAAAGCACGCATTTCGACTACGAAGCAGAGATTGCAGTGATCATCGGCAAGGCCGGTCGTCGGGTCGCCGAAAAGGATGCCTGGGATTACGTGGCCGGTTACAGCTGCTACAACGATGGATCGATCCGCGACTGGCAGCGCCACACGGTGCAATGGACGGCTGGCAAGAATTTCCACCGCACGGGTGCGTTTGGTCCATGGATGGTGACAGCCGACGAGATTCCCCCGAATACGAGCATGACCCTGACCGGGCGCCTGAATGGCAAGCAGGTGCAACAGGCCTATTTTCGCAAGACGCTCAAGCTCGACCCGCGA
>CAZADK010000064.1:0-913 GCA_964483855.1 uncultured Rhodoferax sp. | reverse complement strand
GGTGCAACAGGCCACGACCGAGCAGATGATCTTCAAGATACCCGCGCTGATCCGGTACATCTCCACCTTCACCACGCTGGCGCCAGGCGACGTGATCGTCAGCGGAACGCCTGGGGGCGTTGGCGCCAAACGCACGCCGCCGCTGTGGATGAAACCGGGTGACGTGGTGGAGATCGAGATCGATCGCGTCGGCGTGCTGAAGAACACGATTGCGGACGACTGAGATGCCCGCAAGCCAGACGTACAAGAAGAAGGCAGAGGATCAGTCCATCAACAACGAGGAGTCAATCATGAAGGTTTTCCAGCAGGTTCGCGTATTGATCATGGGTGCGGCACTGTGCGCCGTCAGCGTCGCTGGCGCGCAGACGGCGCCGATCAAGCTCAAGTTCTCCATCTTTTCGCCGGACAAGGAGATCACCTACCTATCCGTTTTCAAACCCTTTGCCGACGCGGTCAACAAGGAGACCAATGGCGCCGTCGTGATCGAACTGTTCCCCAACGGTGCACTGGGCCGCAGCCCGCTCCAGCAAGCCCAGATGGTGCTCGACGGTGTCGCCGACATGGCCTGGATCATTGCGTCGTACACGCCGGGGCGCTTTCAGGACAACGAGGTGCTCGAGTTGCCGGGCGTGTTCCAGAGCCTGCAAGAGGCAACACTCGTGTTCACGCGGCTCGTTGCCAGCGGAAAGATCAAGGGATACGAAGATTTCTACCCGATCGCGCTGTTTGGCACCGCACCCTACAGCATCCATGCACGAACGCCGATCAACAGCATCGCCGACATCAAGGGCAAGAAGATCCGGGCCTCCGGCGCGCTGGAAGGTGAAACGGTCAAGGCGCTCGGTGCCGTGCCGATCGGCATGCCGGTAACGGAAGTGCCCGAGGCGATCAGCCGCGGCACCATCGACGGCAC
>CAZADK010000063.1:8451-12125 GCA_964483855.1 uncultured Rhodoferax sp. | reverse complement strand
GACGCGATCGTCGAGGTCGAGAACATCGTGCGCCACCTGCGCATGGGCAAGACCCCGTATCAGGCCGCAATGGAGGCCGCCGACGAGATCGGTCTGGCGGTCATCGCCACCACCTTCACGCTGGTCGCGGTGTTCCTGCCCACCGCCTTCATGAGCGGCATCGCCGGCAAGTTCTTCAAGCAGTTCGGCTGGACCGCGTCGCTGGCGGTGGTGGCCTCGCTGGTGGTGGCGCGCATGCTCACGCCGATGATGGCGGCCTACATCCTCAAGCCGATCAAGGGCGAATACAAGGAACCCGGCTGGATGAAGCTGTACCTGCGCATGGCCGGCTGGAGCCTGAAGCACCGCTTCCTGACCATGCTGGGTGCCACTGCCTTCTTCATCGGCTCGGTGATGCTGATCCCGCTGCTGCCCACCGGCTTCATCCCGCCGGACGACAACTCGCAGACCCAGGTCTACCTGGAGTTGCCGCCCGGCTCGACACTGCAGCAGACGGTGCGCGCGGCCGAGCAGGCGCGCCAGCTGGTGGCCGGCGTCGACCATGTGAAAGGCATCTACACGACGGTTGGCGGCGGCAGCGCCGGCTCCGACCCGTTTGCGCCGCAGGGATCGAGCGAGGTGCGCAAGGCCACGCTGACGGTCAAGCTGACTGAACGCGGTACACGGCCGCGTAAACAAGCCATCGAGAACGCGATGCGGACCGCGCTCGAACGACTGCCCGGCGCGCGCAGCAAGGTCGGCCTGGGCGGCTCGGGCGAGAAATATGTCCTGGTGCTGACCGGCGACGATCCGGTGGCACTGCAAAAAGCCACGCTCGCGGTGGAAAACGACCTGCGCACGATTCCAGGCCTGGGCAGCGTGGCATCCAGCGCCAGCCTGATTCGGCCCGAGATCGCGGTGCGTCCCGATTTCGCCCGTGCCGCCGACCTGGGCGTGAGCAGCGCGGCGATCGGCGACACGCTGCGCATCGCCACGCTGGGCGACTACGACGTCTCGTTACCCAAGCTCAACCTGTCTCAGCGCCAGGTGCCGATCGTGGTTCGGCTCGACGATACGGCGCGCACCAACCTGCAGTTGCTCGAGCGGCTGACGGTCCCGGGCACACGCGGGCCAGTCATGCTGGGCCAGGTCGCGACGCTGGAGATGACTGGCGGGCCGGCGGTGATCGACCGTTACGACCGTGCGCGCAATGTCAATCTCGAGATCGAACTCTCCGGCCTGCCGCTGGGTGACGTGAAAAAGGCGGTCGACCTGTTGCCGGCAGTCAAACAGCTACCCCCTGGCGTGAAGATCATCGAGATCGGCGACGCCGAGGTGATGGGCGAGCTGTTCGCCAGCTTCGGCCTGGCAATGCTGACCGGTGTGCTCTGCATCTATATCGTGCTGGTGCTGCTGTTCAAGGACTTCCTGCACCCGGTCACCATCCTGTGCGCGTTGCCGCTGGCCCTGGGTGGCGCCTTCGTCGGGCTGCTGGTGGCAGACAAGAGCTTTTCGATGCCCTCGCTGATCGGCCTGATCATGCTGATGGGCATTGCAACCAAGAACTCGATCCTGCTGGTCGAGTACGCGATCGTCGCGCGGCGCGACCATGGACTGTCGCGTGTCGATGCACTGCTTGACGCCTGCCACAAACGCGCGCGGCCGATCGTCATGACCACGCTGGCCATGGGTGCGGGCATGATGCCGATCGCGCTGGGCCTGGGCGTGGCCGACCCCAGTTTCCGCTCGCCGATGGCGATCGCGGTGATCGGCGGGCTGATCACCTCCACGGTGCTGAGCCTGCTGGTGGTGCCGGCCGTATTCACCTACATCGACGACTTCGGCAATGGCTGTCGGCGCCTGCTGCACCGGCTGCAGCGCCGGCCCGGGCGCGGCGACGCCGTACCAACCGTCCCTGGCGAACCGATAACGTCAGGAGTGCCCGCTGCGCAGGCCTGACGGTCACCTGGCCTGGGTCGGCCTGTGTTGCGCGCTGGCATTGGCCAGCCTGGTGGTGCACGGCAGCGCCCGCCAGCTGATGCTGCTGTGGCATGCGGGCGCGTGGCTGCAGCATCCGTCGACGTTGTGGACCGCCAGCCTGGTGCACCTGTCCCCGGCGCATTGGCTGGTGACCCTGGGGGCCTTGCTGGTGCTCGCGGTTTTGGGCGTATTTCTGCGTGCGCAGTGGCCGGCAACGCTGGCCGTGCTGCTGGCCTGGCCACTAGGCACGCTGGCGCTGGCAATATGGCCACAGATCAGCTACTACGCCGGCATGTCCGGGTTGCTGATGGCGATGCTGGCAGTGTTGGGCGTCCATGCCTGGCGCCCCGGATCACGCATTGCCGCAGCCGTGCTGCTCGCGGCGCTGGCGATCAAGCTGCTGTCCGAAAAGGCCTGGTCACAGCCGATGGCGTTCGATCCGTATTGGGGTTTCAACGTCGTCAATGCGGCGCACCTGAGCGGCGCCGCGGCCGGCACCGCTTGCGCGATGCTGGTACGCACCGCGCTGGCACTGCTGGCGCGCAAGCCATCTGGCGCGGCGGCAAACGCCCGATAGACTCACGCCAGGCGGTCAATGGCCGGCCGGCATGCGCCGCAGATTGAGCAGGTTGCCCGCCAGAATCAGCACCGTCCCCAGCACCATGAGCAGGTCGATACGCTCGGCATAGATGGCCCAGCCCGCCAACGCCGTCAGCGGCACGCGCAGGAAGTCCATCGGCACGATCACGGTGGCCTGCGCGTGGTGCATCGCGCGGGCCATGCAGTAATGCGAGAACGTGCCGCAAAAGGCGATCACGAACAACCAGCCCCACACCGGCGGCGAGGGCCAGCGCCAGGTGGCCAGCGCCGGCCACAGACCAAGCACCGATTGCACGACCAGCATCCAGAACATGATCCGGGTGGCGTCTTCGCTGCGTGTGAGCAGCTTGACGAAGGTCACCGACACGGCGAACCCGACCGCCGCGGCCAGTGCGATGGCCTGGCCCGGGCTGACCCCGGCCTGCGCCGGCTGCACGATCAGCACGACGCCGACCACGCCCAACGCCACGGCGGCGACCTTCCAGCGATGCAGCGGCTCACCCAGGAAAGCCGCCGCCAGCAACAAGATCCAGATCGGCATCGTGAACTCGAGCGCAACCAGTTGCGCCAACGGGATCAGCGTCAGCGCATACAACCATGCGTATTGCGCGCCGTAATGCACGGTATTGCGCAGCATGTGCAACCCGGGTCGGGCCGTGCGCATCGCGCGCAGGCCGCCGGCGGCATAGACCAGCGGCGCCAGCAGCACCAGCCCGATCAGCGATCGCACCTCCATCACCTGGAACACATCGAGTTCGCCTGTCGCCTGCCGGCCCGCCACCGCCATCACGACCATCAGTAGCAGCCAGCCAGCCATCCACGGAACGGCCCGGGCGGTCGATGAATGGGTCGCAGCGCTCGTGACAGGCGTGGTCACGGCCGTAGGCGTCGGTGTGGACATGCGATGCTGCTGTAGCCTGGAAAAGAATGTTCTGGCGCGATCAACACTTACTGCGATGCTTTGCCCGCCACGCGGCAAGCTTCAGCGGCCTGATTCCACAAGGCACGGCCTCATGAACAAAGTATCACCCATCCACTATCAGAGACTTGGCAGAAGCCGCCATCGACACTGCGGTTCCTCCAGCGCGGCGGTTCGCCATGATACGGGTGACTCT
>CAZADK010000063.1:0-8351 GCA_964483855.1 uncultured Rhodoferax sp. | reverse complement strand
ATACGGGTGACTCTTGGCCACTCCGGTGCCAGCAGTACTTCAAACCGCCACGACCTGTTGGGGTTTAACCCATCAGCCCATCCGCAGCACGCGCTCCACATGTGATGCAAGTCGCGAGAAGACGGCACCCACAGCCTTCTCGAGCAGGGGAAGCGCCGGGTTGGCGTCCGACTTGCGTCTCAGCAAAGCCAGCACCTCGCCTTTGGCGCTCTTGCGCAGTGCAGACACGCGCAGACCCGGTCTGCCCATCAGGCATGCGGTCGCCGGCACCAACGCAACGCCCAGACCCGCACCCACGAGATCGAGCACGCCGTGCAACGTGCTCGCCTCGTAACGGATGCGGGGACTGAAGCCGGCCAACCGGCAAAGATGGATCGACTGGTCGAAGTAGGCAGGCCCCCTGTGGCGTGTGAAGGCGACAAAACTGTGTTGCGCAAAGTCACTCAGATCCACAGCGCGCCCCGCCGACCGAATGTCGCTCGTTGGTGCGGCAAGGCAAAACGGATCGGGTATTTCGCACGCCACACCCACGCGGACATGGCGGTGCGCGTTGCGGGCGACACCCGCATCGATACGTCCGCCGACCAGCGCCTCGATCTGTTCGTCGCTGGTCATCTCGCGCAGTTCCAGGCGCAGCAGGGGGTGAGAGGCGCGCAACTTGCGCACCATGTCCGGCAACACGGTGCTGCTGGCCGATGGCACGTATCCGACCGCGAGAAGGCTGCCCGGCTGGGCCGATTCGCTGCGCCCCAGATCGGCGAGTCTGCCGGCACGCTCCAGCAGGTCGCGCGCCTGCGGCAGCAGACGCTGGCCGGCGAGGGTCAGGGAAACCCCTTTCGGATGGCGCGTGAACAAGGCTGTACCGAGTTCGTCTTCGAGCTGCCGTATCTGCACGGACAGCGGGGGCTGAGCCATGAACAACTTCTCGGACGCGCGGCTCAAGCTGCCGGTTTCCGCCACCGCCGTGAAATATCGCAAGTGCCGCAACTCCATGGGCTTCCCCATACGCAACGGGTATGCCGTGCATACTGTAATGATCTTTGAAGTATCAACCCCGATCGCCAATAATTCAACCCTCGCCAACCCTCACACCCATTGGAGACATGATGAAACGACTCGCCACCCTGTTACTGGGCTGCGCACTGGGCACTGCCGCCATGGCGCAAAACTGGCCGACCAAACCCGTGCGGGTGATGGTGCCCTGCCCCGCCGGATGCTCGCTGGACATCATCGTGCGGACCATGAGCGACAAGCTCTCCGAGCGCTGGAAGCAGCCCATCGTCGTCGACAACAAGTCCGGCGCCGGCGGCATGATCGGCATGGATGCCGTGGCCAAGGCCGCGCCCGACGGTTATACGCTGGGCCTGGGTTTCAACGGACCGATTGCCTTCGGACCGTACATGTACAAGAAAATGCCGTACGCGCCGGCCACCGACCTGATCCCCATCATCCTGACCACGTCGCAACCGAATGTGCTCGCGGTGCCCGCAAAAATGGCAGTGAACAACCTGCCGGAGTTCGTGGCCTGGGCCAAAAAGCAGGGCGACAAGATCAGCTACGCATCGGTCGGTATCGGCAGTTCCTCCCACCTGTCGATGGAACTGTTCCTGAGCGCAGCCGATATCAAGGCGGTTCATGTGCCCTACCAGGGCTCGCCGCCGGCCGCATTGGCACTCGCTTCGGGTGACGTACAGATGCTGCTGACCGTGGCACCTGCTCTGTTGCCGCTGGTCCAGGACAACCGCATCAAGCTGCTGGCAGTCACGGGCATCAAACGCCAGGAATCCATGCCCGACCTGCCCACCGTGGCGGAGTCGGGTTTTCCGGGATTCGAGGCGCTGGCCTGGAATGGGCTGTTCGCGCCGGCGGGCACGCCAGGGGCGGTCGTGGACAGGATCAATTCAGACGTCAATGCAGTGCTGAAGGATCCCGCGATCCAGACTGCGCTGGTCAAGCAGGGACTGGTTCCAGGTGGCGGATCGGCAGCCGAGTTCAAGTCATTCATCGCCAGCGAAGGCGCCAAGTGGGGCACGATCATCAAGAAAGTCGGCATCACCGTCGAATGACGCGATTCGCACCTTGATGAAAGCCCTGCGCAAAACAAGAACCGGCGCCGGTCTGGAACTGGTCGACATGGACGCGCCGGGCGCGGTCGTCTCCGGCGAGGTGCTGGTTCGTGTCTTGGCCGCCGGGATCTGTGGCAGTGACCTGCATGTGGACAACTGGACCCCGAGTTACAGCTTCATGGCGCCCACTCTGCCCGTGACCATCGGCCATGAGTTCGTCGGTGTGGTGCAAGAAGGCCTGCTGGCAGGACGGCGTGTCGTCGTCCGTCCGTCCGTCACCTGCGGGGTTTGCGCCGCGTGTGTCGCCGGGCAACATGATGCGTGCGAATCCCGCACCGGTATCGGGATGACGCGCGACGGCGCCTTCGCGCCGTGGGTGCGGGTACCCGAGCGCAATTGCGTGCCCGTGCCCGACCCCCTGTCAGATGCCATGGCTGCATTGGCCGAGCCCATGTCGATTGCCATGCAGGCCTTGCGTACAGCCGGCGACCTCGCAGGCCAGCGCGTGCTCGTGATGGGACCGGGAACCATAGGCCAGGGCATCGCGGTACTGGCACGCCGCGCTGGCGCAGCGCAAGTGGTGATCAGCGGCCGTGACGATGCAGCGAGGCTCGACGCATTGCAACGCATGGGTTTCGACGCCCTGGTCGATGTCGCCCAACAACCGCTTGCCGAGGGGACGGCGCCCTGGACGGCCGGCGCACCGTTCGACCTGGTCTTCGAGGCGACCGGCGTGCCGCAGACCATTACCGAGGCCTTGCCCTTGCTGCGCCGAGGTGGCATTGTGGTCGTGACCGGAATCCATGCACGTCCCCTGGCGCTGGATCTGACCGTGCTGGTGCGACGCCAGTTGCAGCTGCGTGGGTCATTCCGGCCGCCCGAGTCGGACTGGCCGCGGGCGCTGGTTTTGATGACCGAATTGGGCCAGCAGATCGCGCCCATGGTCAGCCATGTATTGCCGCTTTCGCAAGCCCACGAGGGTATGGCGCTGGCGCATCGCAAACTGGCAAGCAAGGTACTGTTGTGCCCCGAGGCCGCCGATGGCTGACGGCGCCACTGCTTTGCTCGCCCTGTGGAATGACGTCGAGCCTGCGCTGGAGCAGCGTTACAACGACTGGCATGCGCACGAACATGTGCCAGAGCGGCTGACCGTACCGGGTATTCTTTGGGGTTGGCGCTATCGGCGGTCCGACGCGGGCGACATGCCGCGCTATCTGACCCTGTACGGCCTGCGCAATGCCGCGGTACTCGAGGGCGATGCATACCAGCAGTTGCTGCGTCGCCCCACGCCACTGAGCCACGAAATGCGACCGGCGCTGCGCAACCTGTCGCGCTGGGTTTGTTCGCTGGACGTGTTTCGCGGCTTGGACCCGTTCGCCGACCTGTCGATACAGACCTGGCCGGCACAGACTGCAGACCCGCCGACACCGTCGCCGCTGAACTGCACGGGTGCATCGGTGGCGGCTTGTCTGCTGGCACAACGCCTGCCACAGGCGCGCCCGCTGCCCTGGTTGTCGGTGGCCCAGCGGCCGACGGCAGCGTCGGTTACCGGCCATTGGCTGTACGCTGCGCGGCTGGCGGCCGAGCCTGGCGCCGACCGCGCCCGCACCGACGGTGCGAACGTATTTGCCAGTCTCAGCGTGCGCTGATGCCACCGGAAGCTGACGGCGAACGCGGCGTCGCCTGAAATCCGTGGCTCACGCTCTGCTGCCAGATATGGCGATAGACCTCGTCCGCCACCTGCAGTTTCTCGGTCTCGGTTCTGGTTGTGCTGAACCAGCGAGCGGGAATAGTCGTGCTGCGTGAGCCGGGTGATGGCCTCTTCGATGGCCGTGGAAGGCAGCTGCGGATTGAGCCGGATGAGCGCGGCGCGCAGGTCGCGCACCAGCACCACCTCGCGCTCGCTGGCGCGGCCCAGCGTGCCGGCGGGGCCGAAGGTTTCCTGGTTCCAGGCGATTACGCTTTCCCACCCCAGCGCCTGCTCCAGGTGCGTGGCAAACGTGGCCTGCACCAGACGGTCTTCGCTGTGGATGTCGGTGTAGGCCATGTGCGCTTTTCTATTGGTTCGCGATTTGGCTCACATTTGGCTCATTGAGCTGCGGTGTGTCCAATGGCTTATCACTGGGAAGCAGACCCATTTTCAGGAGCCCAACCCGGTATTTTTGGCGTAAAAGCTCTTTGGGGACAAAGCGATTGGTCGCGATCTGATCCAAACTGCGGGCTGTCATTTATGAGCCTTCAGCCGGTAGCGCGCGCCATTGCGCTGGCCTTCCATCACCACGGCGGCCGTGGCGACCAATTCGGCCAACGCGCGTTTCAATTGGGAACGGTTGACCTCGGGGCCAATTCGCACACTGATATCGCCGATTTTTGAGCCTGGGTACCGCCGCAGATCCTCTCGAACCAATTCGAGCAAACGGTGGGGTTCAATGCGCAGCAAGGTCGTGGGCAATTTCACGTCGGCACCCTGCAGCAGGGCGGGCTCCACAAAATAGCGGGTGCCCTGGGTCCGCCCCACCTTGTTCATCAAAGTCAACCTTTGCAATCGTCCTAACCATACTGCCAGATCATCGCCGCCCTCAGTTTCCAGCACCGCGCTCAGTTCCCTGGCCGTCATGCCCTCGGTCTGCGCCAGCACACCCAGCGCAATGCGCTCGCGCTGCGTCAATTGAAACCGCGCATCCGCCTACGAAACCAGCCGCATCACCGCAGGCTTGGCGACGCGCCGCTGGATGGTGACCCGGACCCAATCGGCGCCTTCCTCGGTCACTGGCGCCGGGCGACCTTGCGACAACAGGCGGTCGTAGATCAGATCGAAGCCGCTGCCTTCGCGCTCCATCAGGCCGAGGTCGTGAAACACGCGTGCCAGCGCTTCATTGCGGCGGCGGCTGGCGTGCAGCATGTTGCGCGGCGTCACGCCCAAAGGCAGGCGGCCGGGGTTGACCACTTCGAGCCGCTCGGGATGCAGGTTGAGGTAGATGTCGCCTTGCTGCGTGTAGGGCCGGTGCCCCAGCGCATTGACCAGCAACTCGCGCACCACTTTCTCGTCATAGGCCGGCACGCTGCGCCGGTACAGCCCCTCGGCCACCTCGTAACTCTCGCGAAAATCGGGCACCTCGCGCCAGATGGCATCGACCAGCTCCACAGGGGATAACTCGCAGTCGTCCCACACCCACTTGTTGATCTTCTGGCCTTGCTCGTCGTACTTGATGGCCTGCACCAGCGGCGCCGTGCCCAGCGCGCGCCGGTCTGCCGTGGTGCCCAGCAGCAGCACACCCAGGCGGGTGAAGGTGTTGCCCGCCGTCAAGCCGTAGTGGGCCAGCCGCAAGAAATAGCGACCATCCCGCGTGGACGCCACACCGGGCGCACGCTCGATCACCAGCGCAATGTATTCACCCCCGTTGGCCGCGCGTTGCAGGCTGGGCAGCGCCTGCACTTTGACGGTGAGCTCGCCCACGCGTCTGCGGATGCGGTCCAGCACCTCCGGCGGCACGACCTGGCCCGCGGGTGGCAAGTGTTCACGGTCCTCGATGCCAATCAGCAAGCGGCCACCCGCCCCATTGGCAAAACACACGCAGTCCTGCGCCAGCGCCGGCCAGTCGGCCGACTTGCCGATGACGGTGCGCAGGGACTTGCAGTCGGTGTGCTGGTCTTCCTGGTCAAACGTCTGGTTGCACCAGCGCCTTGAGTCGTTGTTCGTGTTCGATGGCGGCTGCAGAATTCACATCTTCCTCCACCAGCACGCCATCACGCATCAGCACCAGCGGCGTATTGGTTTGCCGTGCGACTTCACGGGCGCGCAGCGCGGCGCGCAACAGCGCTTTGTACGAGCCCTGCATGTCGCTGTCTTGCAGCTTGGATGGCATCGGATCGATCATCGGTTTACTCCTTCGTCTATCATTCGCGGGGTGCGCCGGCTATTGTCAAACCACTGCCACGCGTCGACAAGGGTTCGATAGGTGTTCTGAAAATTTCGCATGCCACCGACAAAGCGTCGGCGAATGACATCGGGCGGTATGGAGTGACCACCTTGGTGCACGCGCATGGCTACGCGGGCAATCGCTTCGTCCTCATTGTTCAGCGAAAGAAATATCAGCTTGACCTTATAACCAGCCGCCTGCCATTCAGGAATCATTCGGGCATAGGTCAGGCCGGATAGCGTGGTCTCGAAAGCAAAGCTGCTGCCACGAGCCACATGGGTGCCAATTTCCTGGAGCATGATGCGGCCGGCGCGAAAAGCGGCGACCTCCGGCTGAAAGGGCGACAGACCGGCCGCAATCAGGTCGGCATTGACAAACACTGGGCATGCCGCTTCCAACGGCAAAAACTCGCGCGCGAAGGTCGTCTTTCCAGCGCCGTTCGGTCCGGCGATGATGGTGATCTTCTTAGCGTTGGTCATACGGTGACTTCACCTGACATGAGGCGCGGCAGCAAGAGGTCGCGGGCGGCGCGGAGTTTTTGGTTTTGGCTAGCAAGGACTTCACGCTGCCGAAACGAATCTGACGCTACCTCGTCGAACCGCTCCATGATCGGTCGCTTTGGAATCGTAATTTCAAAGCGAGCCACCTCGTCTTTGGTCAACGCCTCGCGGGTCGAACCCTTGCGTGCGAAGCTCAACAACTGACGCTTGCATTCATCGCTGTTGATCGCTTTGTGGACGATAAACGGACTTGCCTTTTCGGGGTCAACGCGGATGATCATCACGTGCTGATCGACCCGTGCCGGCAGGTACCGTTCTGGCGCCATGCAACACCTTGCGACCGAAGCGCCAGTGATGTTCAACAAAATGTCCAGGGGCTCCACAACGACATTCGCTAACCCATCGGCCTGATGGTCGTTCAGAAATGCAAGCCCGTCGTCATTGAACAAATCGTCGTAGACGTTCATGCTTCTGATCAGCGTGACCCCTTCCGTCTGGTAGGCAGCCTCACCGCCCCTGGGTGTCGCGCCGCTGCCGATCTTCGAGGCGACACTCGAAAGGGACACTTTCCGCCACCCCTGCGGCACGCCGTCCACGATGGGTGTGTGTTCATAACCCGGGAAGCGCAGGCGGACAAACCATTCGCGGTAGAGCAGGCGGGCGGACTCTTCCAACAGGGCCATGCGGCGGCGCTTGCTTTCGATCAGGTCGTCGTAGGACAGCGCAACATCTGCGATTGATGCCTGAGTCTTTACGTCAGGCACTTTGGAACGAACACGGTAGAGTCGTTCTGGGGCTGTATGACGAACCTTGATTCCAGAGGCACTCCCGCTGATTTGCGCTCGAACCTCTCGGGTATTGAAAAGTAGATAGAGAAACCGCTTGTCAAGTAACGACGTATCGATCCGATCGATCAGGCCAAGTCGTTGGTTATGCAAATAGCGATTGCTCTTCGGGACCAACGCCGCACTCCCCAGTAGTCCGGCACCTTGCTCCGTCATTGCCACGATTAGGTCACCCTGATCGAGCACAAATGCCTCCGGTATGTCCCCGATGTATGCGCGATCTTTTTCAGGTCGAACCCGGAAGCCGCCTTCTTCGTTGAAATTACCCGGCGTTAGAACAATGTGCGCTCCCTGGTCGGAAAAGAATTCACCCTTGAAGGCAAAGCCATGCTTCACATGAATTGCCGAGCCAAGAGTGAGTTCCTGCCAACTCATGTCCGCAACTCCTTAAAGTTGGCCAGAATCCCCGCTGCCAATTCCACAGCCCCACGGTTCATATCAACCAGCTCGCTAAGAATGTCATATTTGATCCGTTGCAACAGCCGAACAATATGCCCCCATGGCAATAGCGAAACAAGCTGTTTCACCATTTGCGCGTTAGGGTACGCAGCGGCAAGTGCGCGCATGACCATCAGGTTCCGGCACGGCAGACCGCCCATGTCCAGTTTGGCATCACCACGTCCACGTCCGCGTGACGCTCTGCTCGGCGCGCTGGTGACCGAAGCTTTGGCCGGCACCACTTTTTTGGTCGACTTCCTCATACCCCCAACTCCTCAAAATTCACCTGAATCCTCGCCGCCAAATCCACCGCCTCCCGGTTCAAATCCGCCAGCTCGATGTGGATGTCCCGCAGCGTCTGCTCAAAGTCAAAATCCGCATCCACCTCTGCCGGCGCCACGCCCACAAAACGCCCCGGCGTCAAACTCCAGTCGGCGGCTTCGATGTCGGCGCGGGTGACGACCTTGCACAGGCCCGGCACATCCTGCATTTCCGCTTGGGGAAAACGCTCCTGCAGCCAGGCGATCTGGCGGTGCAGGTAGGCGGCGGCTTTGAGTTGCTCCACGGCGGCCTTGCGTTCGT